>DATCEJ010000528.1:0-16471 GCA_036510135.1 Roseiarcus sp.
GAAAGCCGCGTAGACGCGGTTGCTATGGCCCCACACGCCGATAATGATGAACATGGGAATGAGGCTGCCTTCGAAGAAGACATAGAAGAGCACGATATCGAGCGCGACGAACACGCCGAGCAACAGCGTCTCGAGCACCAGGAAGCAGATCATGTATTCCTTCACCCGCGTCTGGATCGGGGCCCACGAGGCCACGATGCAGATCGGCATCAGGAAAGCCGTGAGCAACACGAACGGCATCGAAATGCCGTCGACGCCGAGCTTGTAAAGGATCACGTGCGAAAACCAGTCGCGCGCCTCGACAAGCTGAAAGCCCGGCTGCGCCGAGTCGAAGCGGCTCCAGGCGACCAGGCTCAGCGCGAACGTGATTATGGTCGCAAACAGCGCGATCCAGCGCGCATTTCGCTTGGTCGCCTCGCTGTCTCCCGGCAGCAGCAGGATGAACAGCGCGCCGATCAGCGGCAACGCGAGAATACCGGAGAGGATCCAGGAGCCGTTCATTGCGTGACCCCTCCGAACAGATACCAGGTCGTCAGCGCCGCCGCGCCAAGCAGCATCGCGAACGCGTAATGATAGACGTAGCCGGTTTGCAGTCGCACCGCATTACGGGTGACGTCAAGAACGCGCGCCGAGACGCCGTCCGGTCCGAAGCCGTCGATGATCGCGCCGTCGCCGCCTTTCCAAAACAAGCGGCCGATGGCGAAAGCAGGACGAACGAACAGGAAGTCGTAGAGTTCGTCGAAGTACCACTTGTGGATGAGGAAGCGATAAAGCCCTGGAAAACCGGAGGCGAGCCGCCGCGGCGCGGTACGATCAACCATGTACATGTAGTAGGCGATTCCGGCCCCGATAAGCACAGCCAGCGTCGGAGACGCGGAGACGAGCCATGGGGCCGTCTCCATGCGTTCGAGAATGTCGTTCTCCTGGCCCAGGTATAAAGAGCTTCGCCAGAATGCGTCGTGCCCCGCGCCGATGAAGAGATAGCGGAAGGCCATACCGGCGAATATCGCGCCGAGGGCGAGCACTGCGAGCGGAACAAGCATGACTAACGGAGATTCGCGCACGGCGTGCTCGTCGTGACCATGATCATCATGCGCCTTGGCTGGCAGGCTTGCTGACCAGTCGCCGCGCTTGCCAAAAAAAGTCATGAACATGAGGCGCCAAGTGTAGAACGCGGTCAATCCGGCCGCGATGTCGGCGCACCAGAACGCGTACATAGCGCCAAAGCGATGAGAGACGAAGGCCGCCTCAATGATCGGGTCTTTCGACACAAACCCGGCAAAGCCAATCGACGTGAATGGGATACCGACGGCGCTCAGCGCCAGCGCGCCGGCCATCATCGTCCAGAAAGTGACTGGCAGCTCCTTTCGTAGCCCACCCATCGCGCGCATGTCCTGCTCGTGATGCATTGCGGTGATCACCGAGCCGCAGCAAAGGAACAAAAGGCCTTTAAAGAAGGCGTGAGTAAACAGGTGGAAAACGCCGAGGCTATAGCCCCCAACGCCGAGGCCGACGAACATGTAGCCGAGCTGCGAGCAGGTCGAATAGGCGACGACCTTCTTGATGTCCATCTGAACCCCCGCGATGGTCGCGGCGAAGAAGGCCGTCGTACCGCCGACAATGGTAACGACACTGAGCGCGACGGGCGACATTTCGAACAGCGGCGAGAGCCTCGCCACCATGAACACGCCGGCCGTCACCATGGTCGCCGCGTGAATGAGCGACGAAACCGGGGTCGGGCCTTCCATCGCATCGGGCAGCCAGGTGTGCAGCAGGAACTGGGCAGACTTGCCCATCGCGCCCATGAACAGGAGCAGGCAGGCGAGCGTCACCGCGTCCCAGTTGAAGCCGATAAAATGCACCGTCTTGCCTGCAAGCCCGGGCGCGGCAGCGAAGACCTGATCGAAGGCGATCGAACCGGTGAGCTGGTAGGTGAGGTAGATCCCGAGCGAAAAGCCGAAATCGCCGACCCGGTTGACGACGAACGCCTTGATCGCTGCGGCATTGGGTGCAGGCTTTTCGTACCAGAAGCCGACCAGGAGGTAGGACATCAGGCCGACGCCTTCCCAGCCGAAGAAGAGCTGCACCAGATTGTCCGCCGTCACCAGCATCAGCATGGCGAAGGTGAAGAGCGAGAGGAAAGCGAAAAACCGGGGCTGCGATGGGTCCTCGGACATGTAGCCGATCGAGTAGACGTGGACGAGGAACGACACCGTCGTCACGACGACGAACATCACAACGGTCAACGTGTCGATGCGCAAGGCCCAGTCGGCGACGACCTTGCCGGAGGTGAACCAATTGGCGATCTGCACGTGAGCGTCCGCGCCTCCCGCAACCATGACGAAAGCGATCCAGGAGAGGACGCAACAAACCCCGAGAAGGGCCGAGGTCACATACTCAGCGCCGCGTGCGCCGATCCAGGGCCCGAAAATGCCCGCGATCAGAAATCCGAGAAGCGGCAAGAAAACGATTAGCTGGTACACCGGTCTCAGCCCTTCAGCGAATTGATGTCCTCAACCGCGATTGAGCCGCGATTGCGGTAATAGGCCACCAGGATCGCGAGGCCGATCGCTGCCTCCGCCGCAGCGACAGTCAGAATGAAGAGTGCGAAGGCCTGCCCAGTCAGATCGCCTGAATAGGTCGAGAAGGCGATGAGGTTGATATTGACGGCGAGAAGGATGAGCTCGACCGACATCAAAATGATAATGATGTTCTTGTGGTTCAGGATGATGCCGGCGATGCCGATCGTGAATACGATCGCGGCGAGGCCGAGGTAATTGGCGAGGCCGATTCCCATCCACGTGATCCTTCAGATGCCGGCGCGCGAGGGAACTTTGCGTACCTCGACCGAGGTTTTCGGGTCGCGAGCCACCTGAGCGCCAATGTCCTGACGCTTGACGCCCGGCTTGTGGTGAAGGGTGAGAACGATTGCCCCGATCATCGCCGTGAGCAGGATCATTCCCGCCGCCTGAAAGAAGTAGAAATAGCGGGTGTAGAGCACCTCGCCGAGCGCGGCCGTGTTGCTCAGCATTCCCTCCGGCGTCGCCGCGGCGGCGGCCCGTTGGGAGGGGCCGAGACCCGACACGACGTAGATGAGCTCAATCGCAACGACCAACGCGATCAACAGTCCCTGCGGCAGGTATTCGACGAAGCCCTGCCGCATTCGGGTGAAGTCCACGTCGAGCAGCATGACGACGAACAGGAACAGCACCGCGACCGCGCCGACATAGACGACGACCAGGATCATCGCGAGGAACTCTGCGCCCATGAGAAGAAACAGCCCGGCCGCGCAGACGAAGGAAAGAATGAGGAAGAGGACCGAATGCACCGGATTTTTGGCCACGATGACGGCGAAAGCCGACACAACCAGCAGCGGGGCTAAAATCCAAAAGAAGAACACATCGGCCTGCATCGTCCGCCTCTTGTCATAGTCCCCTGCCCGACCGCCCTTCCGTCGCTGGAAAGGCAGGGCGCGCAACCCGGCGCGAGTGCCGCGTTCTTTTACGCCATGGCGGCGCGACCCTCGTCCGGCCTAAAGGCCCCCTTAGACAAAGCCCGTCATCCGACGGGTCATGGTCAACCTCTCCATCTAAGAAGAGAGAAGGCGTTATCGATACGGGGCGTCGAGCGCGATGTTGCGCGCCAACTCCCGTTCCCAGCGATCGCCATTGGCCAGCAATCGTTGCTTATCGTAATAAAGTTCTTCGCGCGTCTCGGTCGCAAATTCGAAGTTCGGCCCCTCGACGATCGCGTCGACCGGACAGGCCTCCTGGCACATCCCGCAGTAGATGCACTTGACCATGTCGATGTCGTAACGCGTGGTGCGGCGCGTGCCGTCGTTGCGCCGAGGTCCCGCCTCGATCGTGATCGCCTGAGCCGGACAAATCGCCTCGCACAGCTTGCAAGCGATGCATCGCTCCTCGCCATTCGGATAGCGGCGCAGCGCATGCTCTCCACGGAAGCGAGGGCTCAGCGGCGACTTCTCATGCGGATAGTTGAGCGTCGCCCTAGGCTTGAACATATAGCGGATCGACACCCCGAACGCGGCAAGGAACTCTGTCAGGAACAGAGACTTGGCCGAATGGGCGAGTCTGAGAGCCATTGGCGTCCTCTCCCTCAGTGCAACGGGCCCGAGGGGCTCGCCCCGAGACCTGTGAATTCGAGCACTCCGGCCACCACCACCACCATTACCAGAGAAATTGGCAGGAACACCTTCCAGCCCAGGCGCATCAACTGATCGTAGCGATAGCGTGGGACGAAGGCGGTGACCATCAAGAAGCAGAACACGACCGCCCAGGCCTTGATCAGGAACCAGATCACCCCCGGTATCCACGTGAACGGCGGAAACGGCAGCGGCGACAGCCATCCGCCAAGGAACAGAATTGCGGCCAACGCCCCCATGGTGAGCAGCGCGACGAGTTCGGTCAGGAACTGCAGTAGGAACAGCGAGGCGGAATACTCGACCGTGTAGCCGGCGACCAACTCCGACTCCGCCTCAGTCAAGTCGAACGGCGGCCGATTCGTCTCCGCAAGCGCCGAAACAAAAAAGATGATGAACATCGGGAAGAGCGGCAGCCAGTACCAGCCGAACAAGCCGAACCGCGTGTCCTGGGCGCGGACGATGTCGCTCAGGTTGACCGAGCCCGCGCACAGCACCACCGTCACGATCACGAAGCCGATTGAGACCTCGTAGGACACCATCTGGGCGGCCGCGCGCAGCGCCGAGAGCAGCGCATATTTCGAATTGGAGGCCCACCCCGCCATGATGACGCCGTACACGCCAAGCGAGGAAACCGCGAAGAGATAAAGGAGCCCGACATTGATGTCCGCGACCACCCATCCGTCCGAGACCGGAATGACAGCCCACGCAGCGAAGGCGAGCACAACGGAGACGAGCGGGGCGAGCAGGAACACGCCCTTGTTGGCGCTCGCCGGGATGATCGGCTCCTTGAGTATAAACTTGAAGAAGTCAGCGAACGGCTGAAGGATGCCCCAAGGTCCAACCACGTTGGGGCCGCGTCGCAGCTGCACGGCTCCCCAGATCTTTCGTTGAATGTAGATCAGCGCCGCCGTCGACAGGAGCACACACACGAGCAGCACGAGGCTCTCGAGGAGGTAGCGAATCGCCGTCCCGACGTCGCTTGTGTGCATCCAGTGCCCGAACGCCGAGAAATAGCCGCCCCGGATCAGCCACGTCAGAACCGCCACGATGACGACGGCGACAATCGCCGCGGCGACGCCAATTATGGCGAGGGAAGTCGAAGACGACGGTCTACTGGGGGAGGCGGTGCTCATCGATGCTATTCCGCCGCCTGACGCTGAACGCCTCGCGCGAGAGCCGAACATTCGGCCATGACGCGAGAAGCGCGCGCGATCGGGTTAGTGAGATAGAAGTCGGAGATAGCAGGGACAAACGGCGCTTTGTCAACAGCCCCGCCGAGTGCGGCGATCGAGGTGAACACCCCCGCATCCGCCGGCGCTAAGACGTCGAAGCGCACAAGGAAGGGGTAAGCGACAGCTAGCGCCGCCCGCACTTGGGCGAGCGAATCGAATGGCAGCTTGGCGCCCAGTGTGTCCGACAGCGCACGCAGGATCGACCAATCCTCACGCGCGTCTCCTGGCGGGAACACGGCGCGCTCTGCGAACTGCGGCCTGCCTTCGGTGTTGACGTAGATGCCCGTCTTTTCTGTATAGGCCGCACCCGGTAAAATGACGTCCGCCCGATGAGCCCCGCGGTCGCCATGGGTGCCGAGGTAAACCACGAAAGCGCCCGGTTCAATATCGATCTCGTCCGCACCCAAGTTGATGAGCACATCGAGCGCGTTTGCCTTCGTCATGGCCAGCGCATCGAGCCCGTCTTGACCCGGCACGAGGCCGAGATCCAGCCCGCCGACGCGCGAGGCCGCGGCGTGCAACACGTTGAAGCCGTTCCACCCATCTTTCACCACGCCGGTCGCCAAGGCGCCCTTGGCGAGCCCAGCCAGTAGGGCGACGCCGTCAGGCCGGGCGAAAGCGCCGGCACCGACGATCATCATTGGTTTAGCTGCATCTTTTGGCGATTTATCCCATGCCTGCGCGAGAGTCTCCGGTCCTGCGCCCAGGTGATTGTATTTGTAGGTCAGATCGGCCCTTGAGCCGACGGCGCCTATCGGCGCGCCGCTCCTGAGCCAGCGCTTGCGGATGCGCGCGTTGAGGACAGGCGCCTCGTAACGCGGGTTGGAGCCAACGATGAGAATAGCGTCAGCCTGGTCGATCCCGGCAATCGTCGAGTTGAAAAGATAGGACGCACGCCCAAATTTGGGGTGCAATTTCGAGCCATCCTGGCGGCAGTCGATGTTTGACGAGCCGAGCTTGCCGACCAGCGACTTGAGCGCGAACATTTCCTCGACCGTCGCCAGATCGCCAACGATTGCACCGATCCGGGAGGGAGCGGCGGCGGCAACCTTGCCAGCGATAGTGGCGAAAGCCTCCGCCCAGGTTGCGGGCCGGAGCCGACCATCGACACGGACATAGGGACGATCGAGTCGCTGCGTCTTCAAGCCGTCGACGATGTGCCGCGTCTTATCGGAAATCCATTCCTCGTTGATCGCATCATTGACACGCGGCAGAATTCGCACGACCTCGCGGCCGCGCGCATCGATTCGGATCGAGGACCCGAGCGCATCCATCACGTCAATCGATTCGGTCTTGGCGTACTCCCACGGACGGGCGTGGAACGCCGTCGGTTTAGAGGTCAAGGCGCCGACCGGACAGAGGTCGACAACGTTTCCCTGCAGCTCCGAGCTCAAGGCTTCTTGAAGATAGGAGGTGATCTCCATGTCCTCGCCGCGGCCGATCGCGCCGAGTTCCGGAACACCGGCCACCTCCGTTACGAAGCGCACACACCGCGTGCATTGTATGCAGCGGTTCATCGACGTCTTGACCAGCGCCCCGATATATTTGTCCTCGACGGCGCGCTTGTTCTCGGCGAAGCGAGAGGAGTCGGCGCCGTACGCCATTGCCTGATCCTGCAGATCACACTCCCCGCCCTGGTCGCAAATCGGGCAGTCAAGCGGATGGTTGATAAGCAGGAACTCCATCGTGCCCTTGCGCGCTTTGCGGGCCATCGGTGAGTTGGTCAGCACGACCGGTGGTTCGCCATTCGGGCCGGGGCGCAAGTCTTTGACCGCCATGGCGCAGGAGGCTGTCGGCTTGGGCGGTCCGCCTTTCACCTCGACGAGACACATCCGGCAGTTTCCGGCAATCGACAGTCGCTCGTGGAAGCAGAAACGCGGGATCTCGGCGCCGGCCGCCTCGCAAGCCTGAAGAAGGGTGTATTCGGCGGGAACGTCGATTTCCTTGCCGTCAATAACGATCTTGCTCATGCGCTGATCGCCCAACGGAAGGCCAACATGCAGCCAGTGGTGATCTCACCCAGATTCGAGGAGATGATTAGAGCCCCGAAGCGCGCTCTTAGCCGCATTTCCTGCTCATCCACAGTTTGATATGCGCCAGATGGCCCCAGCCGAAGGCAAAGTCGCTATCGCCGTTCCGCGTTAGATGATCGAGCCGCCCCGTCGCCTCTTCCAGGATTGGAATATGCCCGGATGGTATCGGCCACATGACGAAATGCGGCGCCCCAGGCTTTTCGAACCAATCTCCCTTACGATTGTAGAACTGCTTGTGGACCGTCGTCCACACAAAGCGCTCGAGCGCTTCCACGCTCTCCCACACCGACAGGTTGACGGCCATGGTCGGGTCGCTCGCTGAACGGATGGCAGTCGCATTGTTACTGTCGTCCTTGAGCCGCCACACGAACCCCTCGCTACGCTCCGCGAGAGCGTTGATGCGATCGAGGTTCGTCATGAATGTCGCCATGCGCGGATCGTCCGTCGGATAGCGGAACCGGCCAATGTTGAGCTGGGCAATGTGACCTGTCATGCCCTACTCCGCGGCCGCGAGCACCGGCTCGCTATGCGGGTTGGCGGCATATTGGTCGATACGCCGCTCGATCTCGGGGCGGAAATGGGCGATTAGGCCCTGAATTGGCCATGCTGCCGCGTCGCCGAGCGCGCAAATTGTATGCCCTTCGACCTGCTTGGTGACGTCCAGCAGCATGTCGATCTCGCGCTTTTGCGCGCGACCCTGAACCATACGCTCCATGACGCGCCACATCCATCCGGCGCCTTCGCGGCACGGCGTGCACTGGCCGCAGCTTTCGTGCTTATAAAAATATGACAAACGCGCGATAGCGCGGATAATGTCTGTCGACTTGTCCATCACAATCGCCGCAGCCGTGCCGAGACCGGATTTGAGCTTGGCGAGCGAGTCGAAGTCCATGGGGCAGTCGATGATCTGAGCGGCGGGGACGAGCCGCACGGACGCCCCGCCAGGAATGACCGCGAGCAGATTGTCCCAGCCGCCGCGCACGCCCCCGCAATGCTTTTCAATCAGCTCGCGGAACGGGATCGACATCGCCTCCTCAACGTTGCACGGCTTGTTGACGTGACCCGAGATGCTGAAGACCTTGGTGCCGAAATTGTTGGGCGCCCCGAAACTCGTAAACCAGGACGCGCCACGACGCAAAATCGTCGGCGCGACGGCGATCGATTCGACGTTGTTAACGGTCGTGGGGGAACCGTACAGCCCCATGCCCGCGGGAAAGGGCGGCTTCATGCGTGGCATGCCCTTTTTACCCTCGAGCGACTCGAGCATCGCCGTTTCTTCGCCGCAAATATAGGCCCCGGCCCCGTGATGGACATAAAGATCGAAGGGCCAGCCGTGAATATTGTCCTTGCCGATGAGCCGCGCCTCATATGCCTCCTTAACCGCCGCCTCGAGATTTTCGCGCTCTTTGATGAATTCGCCGCGCACATAGATATAGGCCGCGTGTGCGCCCATGGCGAACGAAGCTAGCAGCGCGCCCTCGACCAGCGTGTGCGGGTCGTTGCGCATGATCTCGCGATCTTTGCAGGTTCCAGGCTCCGATTCGTCGGCGTTGATAGCGAGATAGTGCGGGCGCTTGGGATCGATTGTCTTGGGCATGAACGACCATTTGAGGCCGGTGGGGAACCCCGCACCCCCGCGGCCGCGCAAGCCCGAGGCCTTCATTTCGGCGATGATCCAGTCGCGCCCCTTATCAATGAGCGCCTTGGTCCCATCCCAATTGCCGCGCGCCCGTGCGCCTTTGAGGCCGCGATTGCCAAGTCCATAAAGATTGGTGAAGATGCGATCCTTGTCTTCCAGCATCGCTCAGTTCCCGATCTTTCCGTTCGGCGGTTGATCGTTTGCGGGGGCAGGCGCGCTCAGGCGACCCCGTCCCTCAGTTCCGTACAGCGTCGTCAGTGAAGTCAAACCTCCGACCGGCTCGGACGAGATACGTCCGATCTGCGAGCCCGACTTGACTGGACGACCGGCCGCAAGATCGTCAAGCAGACTGGCGAAACTTTCCGGCGTCAGGTCCTCGTAATAGTCGTCATTGATCTGGACCATCGGTGCGTTGCAACAGGCGCCGAGGCATTCGACCTCTATCCAAGAAAATACGCCGTCCGAGGTCACATGCTCCTGTTCGCCGATGCGCTTGCGGCAAACTGCCTTGATGTCGTCGGAACCGGACAACATGCACGGCGTCGTGCCGCAGACCTGAACGTAGTGGCGCCCGACCGGCTCCAGATTGAACATTGTGTAGAAGGTCGCGACCTCAAGCACTCGGATGTTCGGCATATCGAGCATCGCCGCGACTTTTTCGATCGCGACTCGGGGAAGCCAGTATCCATTTTGCTTTTGCGCGCGCCACAACAGCGCGAGCACCGCTGACGCCTGCCTGCCGGGAGGGTATTTCGCTATCTCCCGATCCGTCCACGCCTTGTTCTCGGGTGTGAACTCGAAGTTTATCGGTTGCTCGTCAGCAAGGCGGCGAACGGACATCGGTCAAACGTTCCTCGAATGTAGCGTCATGCTGAAGCACTCACGGCGACCGCGATCACCGATCGACCTCCCCGAACACGACGTCGATCGAGCCTAGGATCGCGCTGACGTCGGCCAGCATGTGCTTGCGGCAGAGAAAATCCATCGCCTGAAGATGCGCGAAGCTAGGCGCGCGAAGTTTGACGCGGTAGGGCTTGTTGGAGCCGTCGGACACGAGATAAACGCCGAACTCGCCTTTGGGAGCTTCGACCGCAGCGTAAACCTCGCCGGCCGGCACCTTATAGCCCTCGGTGTAAAGTTTGAAATGATGGATGAGCGCCTCCATCGACCGCTTCATCTCGGCGCGCCGGGGCGGCGCGACTTTGCCGTCGTCGGTCTTTACCGGCCCTTCGCCGCCAGCCGAGTTCAGCTTTTCGCAGCACTGCCGCATGATCTTGGTCGACTGACGCATCTCTTCCATACGGATGACATAGCGGTCATAGCAGTCGCCGTTCTTGCCGACGGGAATGTCGAAGTCCATTTCCTCGTAGCATTCGTAGGGTTGCGCCTTGCGCAGGTCCCATGGCGCGCCGGAGCCGCGCACCATGACGCCCGAGAAACCCCACGCCCAGGCGTCCGCCAGTTTGATCACGCCGATGTCGACATTGCGCTGCTTGAAGATGCGGTTGTCCGTAAGCAGAATCTCGATATCGTCGCAGACCTTGAGGAAGGGATCACAGAAGGCCTCAATGTCGTCGACGAGTTTGCGCGGCAGATCCTGGTGAACGCCACCGGGGCGGAAGTAGGCCGCGTGCATCCGCGAGCCGCTGGCGCGCTCGTAGAAGACCATCAGCTTCTCGCGCTCCTCGAAACCCCAGAGAATCGGCGTGAGCGCGCCGACGTCCATCGCCTGGGTGGTGATCTGCAAAAGATGCGAAAGGAGGCGGCCGATCTCGCAATAAAGCACACGGATGAGCTGGGCACGCCGAGGAACCGAAATGCCGAGAAGCCGCTCGACCGCGAGCGCATACGCGTGCTCCTGATTCATCGGCGCGACATAGTCGAGCCGGTCGAGATAGGGCACGTTCTGCAGGTAAGTGCGCGCCTCCATGAGTTTTTCGGTGCCACGATGCAAGAGGCCGATATGCGGGTCGACCCGCTCGACCACCTCGCCATCGAGCTCGAGCACGAGGCGCAGCACGCCATGCGCCGCCGGATGCTGAGGCCCGAAGTTGATTGAGAAGTTGCGTAGGTTCTGCTCGTTCATGACTCGACCACCTACTGCCGACCGTCGCCTTTCGCCTTCTCATCCCCTGGCAGCGGCGGGCCTTCCCACGGGCTTAGGAAATCGAACTGGCGGAATTCCTGATTGAGTCGCACCGGATCGTAACGCACACGCTTTTCAGCATCGTCGTAGCGCACCTCAACGAAACCGGTCATCGGAAAGTCCTTTCGGAGTGGATGACCATTGAAGCCGTAGTCAGTCAGAATGCGGCGCAAATCCGGATGGCCGTCGAACGTCACTCCGAACAGGTCGTAAACCTCGCGCTCAAACCAGTCAGCGCCGGGATAGATAGCGGTCGCGCTCATGACCGCCGTATCCTCGTCGGTCTCGATCTTGAGCCGGACCCGCCGATTCAGCTTCGGCGACAGCAGATGATAGACGACGTCGAAGCGCTTCTCGCGCTGCGGATAGTCGACCCCGGAAATATCGATGATCGAAACGAATTGAGCCGCGGGATCGTCGCGAAGGAATTGCAGCGTCTCAACGATGCGTGCGGGATCGACAGTCAGCGTGAGCTCGCCAAACGCGAAAGTCGATTCCAACACTGCGCCGGGCGCGCCGGCGGCAAGCTTCGTCGCGACAGTCTGCAGCTGGTCGTCCATTCGCCTAAATCTCGCCTTTCGCTTTGCTCCCGCACGCCCTCAACGTTCGATCGTCCCGGTGCGGCGGATTTTCTTTTGCAGCATCAGCACCCCGTAGAGGAGCGCCTCGGCGGTCGGCGGACAGCCGGGCACGTAGATGTCGACCGGCACGATGCGGTCGCAGCCGCGCACCACCGAATAGGAATAGTGATAATAGCCGCCGCCGTTGGCGCAGGACCCCATCGAGATGACATAGCGCGGCTCGGGCATCTGGTCGTAAACCTTGCGCAGCGCCGGCGCCATCTTGTTGGTCAGTGTCCCCGCAACAATCATGACATCCGACTGGCGAGGGCTTGCGCGCGGGGCGGCGCCGAAGCGCTCGACGTCATAACGCGGCATCGAGACTTGCATCATCTCGACCGCGCAACACGCCAAACCAAAGCTCATCCACATCAGCGAGCCGGTGCGCGCCCATTGGATGAGGTCGTCGGTTGTGGTGACGAGAAAACCCTTGTCCGCGAGTTCGTCGCTGATCGAGCCATAATACCGATCCTGGGGCCGGAGCGTCGTGCCGGTCAGCGGGTCAAGAAGATCAGTCGCGCCCAGCGTGACCGTCGGGCTGGCGGTCAGTCCCATTCCAGCGCTCCCTTGTTCCACTCGTATATGAACCCGATGGTCAACACCGCAAGGAAGATCATCATCGACCAGAATCCCAGCGCGCCAATATCGTGGAAGACGACCGCCCAGGGAAACAGGAACGCAACCTCAAGATCGAAGATGATAAAAAGGAGGGAAACGAGGTAAAAGCGCGCGTCGAAGCGCATGCGAGCATCGTCAAACGGAGGAAAACCGCACTCGTAAGGCGAAAGTTTCTCGCTGTCGGGGGCCCGGTAGGCCACGAGAAAAGGAGCGATCAACAGTGCTCCGCTGATGAGCGCCGCGACGATTATGAATACGAACAGCGGAATGTAATCGGAAATAAGGCTCGGCATGGCCTCGCTCTTCGGATTATCGGTTGCGCGCCACGCCTCCCGCAGCGGATATCACCGTCCTTAAGGCGTATCGCAGCGCAGGGTAGCATGCAAGACGAAAGGTTTGATTCGTCGGCCCGATATTCCGGATAACGCGACCGTCGGGGTGCACCCCCCGATAACCGGTCAGGCCGCGAGCTTTGAGGCAGGCAGGAACTGATTTTGAGCCCGCGGTGCGGCGTGGAGAGCACGTCACACGCGGCGTAACCTGCGAACCCAGCGTGCCGCTGAAGCGATTGATGGAACGATGACAAATGGCGAGAGAGACGGGACTTGAACCGCGACCTCCCGCGTGACCGGCCGCACGCGTCCCAACAATATCAAAGGCGGTCTAAGAAAAAGCAATCAAAAAATCGCTAACGATTTCAGTTAGCGGTTCTGGAGATTTGGAAGCGATCTACCGCCCGATCTACGCGCATTTTGCATGGCGTTGATCGATTGATGGCGTTGCGCTGATGCTCGTTGACCCTAAGCGACGAGGGTCTTGCTGCCGGATTTGCGGACTGCCCAGGTTGCGCAGGTGAAGGGAGTGGGCTGGGAAGGACCCCCGATCCTGCGGGCGGGTTCCAAGCCGCACGAGCCTGAGGGTTAAAGCGATCCTGGCGCGTCCCAGCGAGCCGGGCCGCCTCCCGCTGCTCCAGGCCGTCGAAGAGGCGGATTAGGTCGTTCATGATCGTTTGGCCGATCGGACGCCGGCTCAACCTGGGCGTCGATCAGCCGTTCGGCGCGCTCTCGCAGGTTTGCATGGGGGCGGAAGGCGGGTTCGAGATGGGTCTCGCGGGCGGTCATCGCGAGAGCCTTTCGTGGGAGTGCTGGGGAGCCTCACGGTCTACGTTGGGCTGCGGGAGGACAAGCGGGCGGAGCAGGTGCGGCGGGAAGCTGCGGATCAAGCCGAACCCGGCCCATGCGGTGCGTTTACAAGGACGACTACCGAACCTACCGTGCCGCTCTATCAACCAGACTTCCTCGCCACGCGGAGAGGAGACCCATGAGCGCTGCCGGTCAGCCCGGAATCGTGACAAGCCCGCACCCGCTCGCGACCGAAGCCGGCGCGAAGGTTTTGCGCGCTGGAGGCGACGCCATCGAGGCGGCAATCGCCATCGGCGCGACGATCGGCGTTGTCTATCCCCACTTCTCCGGGTTAGGCGGCGACTCGGTCTGGCTGGTCGCCGACCGTGAAGGGCGGCGCGCCGCCTTCCTTGGTATCGGCCAGGCGGCGGAGGCGCTCCCCGTCTTCGATGGACCAATCCCGACGCGCGGGCCGCTCTCGATGCTGACCACTGCCTGCACCGTGGACTCCTGGCGGCACGCGAAGGAATGGTCGGCGCGGGAATGGGACGGTAGGGCTCCCTTCCCCGCTTTGCTTGCCGACGCCATCGGCCATGCCCGGGATGGTTTTCCGGTCTCGAAATCGCAGGCATTCTGGCTCGCCTTCCGCCGCAGCGAGGCTGCGCACTGGCCGGGATTCGCTCCGGTATTCATGCCCAACAGCCCGTCGGAGGCGGGGAGCCTGTTTCGGCAGGAGGGCGTCGCCCGGGTGCTCCAGGCCATCGCCAGCCACGGCCCGCGCAGCTTCTATGAGGGCGCGCTGGCAAAGACTCTCGCGGCCGGGCTAGCCGCGGCCGGCTCGCCGCTGACCGCCGCCGACCTCGCCGCGACCCGAACGCGGGAGGCGCCGCCGCTCAGCCTCTCCTACCGCGGTTATGAACTGCTCGCGCCGCCGCCGCCGACGCAGGGCGTCTCGACCCTCGCCATCATGGGCATCCTAAAGCATTTTGATCTGCCCGCCCACGGTGCAGGAAGCGCCGACCACATCCATCTCTGCGTCGAGGCGGTGAAGCGCGCCTTCCTCACCCGCGACGCCGTCGCAGACCCTGACTTCGGCCCCCAGCCAGTCGAGGAATGGCTGAACTCCGATCGACTCGCGGAGGCGGCCCGGACCATCGCCATGAGACGGGCGCTCGCATGGCCGCAACCCTTCCGGACGGGAGACACAGTCTTCTACGGCGCTGTCGACGAGCAAGGCAGGAGCGCCAGCGTCCTGCAAAGCATCTATTTTGACTGGGGCAGCGGCGTCCCTATCGGCGAGACCGGCATCTTATGGCAGAACCGCGGCGCGGCGTTCTGTGTCGTCCCAGGACACCCGAACGCGCTGGCGCCGCGAAAACGCCCCTTCTACACGCTGAATCCTGGGCTCGGGCTGAAGGACGGCAAGCCCGCCTTCGTCTACGGCACGCAGGGCGCGGACGGGCAGCCGCAAACCTTGTCGATGGTCCTGACCCGGCTCATCGACTTCAGCGAGACGCCAGCGGCCGCTCTTGCGGGCCCGCGCTTCTTGCTCGGCAAGACTTTCTCGGATAGCCGCGACAGTCTCAAGATCGAATCGGACGTTGGAACCGCAGCGCTCGCCGACCTCGCCGCACGCGGCCACGAACTCGCGCTGATCGAGCCGCACAGTCCACTCGCCGGGCTCGCAGGGGTGATCCGGGTCGCGGGGACGGCGCCGTCGAAGGAGCCCACGATCCTCGCGGCGAGGGCGTCGCCAAGATGGTGTAACAGCTCGCGAACCACCAGAGCGCCGCAGCGCCATTCTGATGATTGGGCGATTGCTGTCATGACTCTTCGCCCGGCGGGGTGGCTCGAACACCGCTCTGGCGCCCTCCTGTTTCCGAATCTCACGCAGTTGGCCCTTCGTGCGGTGGCAGGCGTGAGACCGACAGCCCTCAGGGACACCAAGTCCGTGGGTGAGCTTGGGTCTTCGCCTGCCGATCCATCGACCCCGAACAGCCGCTTGGGCCGCTTGAAGCGAAGCCCGCTTGCGCAAGGATGGGACAGGATGGACGCCACCGTCATGGTTGGGATCGATGTGTCGAAGGACCGTCTGGATGTGCATGTGCGGCCTGGCGGAGAAGCCTTTTCGTCAGGCGCGACGGTGAGGGGATCGCCGCTTTGATCGAGAGGCTCGCACCGCTCGATCCGGCCACCGTCGCGGTTGAGGCGACGGGCGGGTTCGAGACGATGGTCGCGGCCGGTCTGGCCAGTGCGGGGCTGCCGGTCGTCGTGGTCAATCCGGCGCAGGTGCGCGCCTTCGCCAATGCGCTGGGCAAGCGCGTCAAGACCGATCCGATCGGCGCCACCGTGATCGCCCATTTCGTCGCGGCCACGAAGCCGGCGGTCCGGTCGTTGCCCGACGAGGCGACGCAGTTGCCGGCCGATCTGGTCTCCCGCAGGCGCCAGATCGTGGCGATGATCGGGGCCGAGCGCCAGCGGGGGAAGCGTGCTCCCGCCCGTATCGCAAGAAGCATCCAGCGGCTGGTCAAGGCGCTGGAGAAAGAGCTCGCCAGCCTCGATCGCGACATCGACGACGCCGTGCGCGGCTCGCCCGTCTGGCGCGACAAGGAGGACCTGCTCGCTTCCGTGCCCGGCATTGGCCAGACCATCGCCCGAACCCTCATCGCCGAACTGCCCGAACTCGGCGCGCTCGACCGCCGCCAGATCGCGGCGCTGGTCGGCCTGGCGCCCTGGACACGCCAGTCCGGGCAATGGCGCGGCAAGAGCTTCATCGGAGGCGGCAGGGCCGCCGTCCGCGGCGCCCTCTTCATGGGGGCCACGGTCGCTGCCCGCCACAACCCGACCCTCAAGGCCTTCCGCGACAAGCTCGTCGCGGCCGGAAAGCCAAAGCGTGTCGC
>DATCEJ010000529.1:0-5987 GCA_036510135.1 Roseiarcus sp.
AACTTGATGGGGCCGTACTGATTACAGGCGAGAGAAATGTCGGACGTCTGTTCGGCGAGGCCCAGCGCGCCGGAGAGGCCTCCTTTTTCCGGAACGGTATAGTGGCAGGCGATTCCTTCGATGATCGGGTCATCGATGCCGTACACGGCGAGTTTGTCGTTCGGTGTCAGCAATTTGAATGTCGTCGACTTGCGGAAGATAAGATCGGGATCCTGCGCAGCGGCGAGCGTCGGCGACAGAGACACCCAGGCGGCAACGAGGACGGCCGTGCGCAACATTGCCATGGTGAGTTTGCTCGCCGTCGTTTCCATCAACGAGAGATAGGGGTCTTTTGTCCTCCCGCCAATGACAAGGCGTTCTTTTCGGTCCGCGCGCCCGTCCTTTTCTCGATGAGCTCGACGCGAGGCTACCGCGGAAGGCAGTGGAGCAAATCGGACCTTTCGCGCGTCTTCGCTTCGAGGTTGCCGGCGAGCCGGCGCTGAAGCGACCTGGGGCGCGCGGGATTGCGCAGAATCGGATTCGGCAGCGCGGTCGCCAGCAGCGCCGCCTCATGCGGATTGAGCTGACTTGCGCTCTTGTGGAAATAGCGCTGCGCCGCGGTTTCGATCCCGTAGATCCCGTCGCCCCATTCGGCGACGTTGAGATAAATCTCGAGCGTGCGCGCCTTCGACCAGGCCCGGCCCATGACGAGCGCCATGCCGATCTCGATGCCTTTGCGAATCGTGGAGCGGCCCGGCCACAAAAACAAATTCTTCGCGGTCTGCATGGTGATGGTCGAGGCGCCTCGGCTGGGCCAGTGTTCGCCCGCGCCGCTCAGAACTTCGCGGAGCGAGCCCCAGTCGACGCCGTCATTGTCGCAGAAGCTTGCGTCTTCCGAGGCGACGACCGAGGCGAGGGCGATCGGCGCGATGGTCTTCAGCGGCGCGTAGATACGCTGATAGCTCTTGCCCTCGACCATGCGCGCAAGCATGAGCGTCGAGACCGGCCGAACGAATGTGTAGAGACCAACCAGGACAATGAAGAGCGCAAAAAGCGCCAGCGCCGCCCAGACGGCGCCAAGCGCAAAAAGACGAAGTGGGGATCGCCGCCGCGCCACGCGGAAGCCTTGGCGCAAGTCGCGTTATCGAGCAAGCTCGCCGATTGCGCCGCAACGAGAGCGAACGTCCTGTGTACGTGTTCCGCGCCGCGCCTTATGCTAGTTTTCGCGGCGCCCCACGGGGTCGGCGCAAGCGGGGGCTTGAGGAACATGATTCTGCGACGCGACGTCCTCGGCCTCCTCGCCGCCGCGGCATTGCCGTGGTCTCGCCCCGCGCAGGCAAGCCAAGCCTTGTTGGACGAATCCGTTGGCTTCACCGGCCAACTCCTGTTCCTTGCGCTCAAGACGCCGGCGCTTGTTTTGGGCGTCGTCCGCGATGGGCAAACGGCGATCCAGGGCTTCGGTCACCGCGCCGACAATGCGAACGAGGCGCCCGGTGCGGATACGCTGTTCCGAATCGGTTCGGTCACCAAGTCGTTCACTGGCCAGGTTCTGGCGAGCCTCACCGCGGATGGAATCGTCAGCCTCGCCGATCCCCTGACCAAATATTGCCCTGAATTCGCATCGATGTCGGAGGGCGGACAGCCGGTCCGGCTCATCGACCTCGCCACCCACTCGGCCGGACTGCCGCGCGAAGTCCCCCACGAGCCGGGGCCGCCGGACGACCCGTTCGTGAACGTCACGCCCGAGGCGTTCACGGCCTGGCTCAAGACAAATCCGCTTCTATTCGCGCCGGGGACGGCGATTTCCTACTCCAACTTCGGCTTTGATCTGCTGGCCGCCGCGCTCGCCCAGGCCGCGCATCAACCCTATGCGGATCTTCTCGAGGCACGGATCATTGGGGCGCTCGGGCTTCGGGATACGACCTTCTCACCTTCGACCCTGCAGGCCGCAGGCATCCTGCAGGGTCACAATTTCGACGGTTCGCCATTGCCGAACGCGAACACCGGCGCGGTCATCGTCGGTTCCGGCGGCCTCTATTCGAGCGCGCGCGATCTCATGGCCTGGCTTCAATGGCATCTCGCCCGATTCTCGAATGAGCGCGCGGCTGAGAGGCTCATCGACCATGCTGCCTATCTGTGGCGCGACGGCCTTAGCGCCGTGTTCGGCATGGACGAGTCGGGACGCATGGACGCGATGGGGCTTGGCTGGATCATCATGGCGCCGGAGGGCGATCGCCCCCTCATCCTGCAGAAGGCCGGCGGCCTCCAGGGTGTTTTTTCTTACGTCGCTTTCGCGCCGGCGCGCGGGATAGGCGTCTGCGCGGCGATCAATGCGTTCGACCTCAACGCGGGCTTGGCGATGGCCAAGACCGCCAACGACCTCATTGCCGAGCTTGCGCCGCGATAGCCTGGGCGGCGCGCTTACTTATGTCCGCAGCGGCGACCGTTATTTTTCCGGAACCCCGGCCTTGCGCAGCCCATCCAGAATGCGCTCGCGCTGCTTAAGGTAAGTTGGGTTGTCGCTCTCCGCCATGGTCAGAAATCGGACGATCGAGTAATTCGGCGCGAGCGCCAGCCCAGCTTTGACTTCGGCTCGCGCCTCATCGAGACGGCCGAGATGCGCAAGCGCGGCGGCCATGTAAAAATGGCTCAGCGGATAGTTGCGGCTGGCGTCGACCGAGCGCCGAAAGAACGCGACGGCTTCGTCGTCGGCTCCAAGATGGAGCTTGGCCAGGCCACGGACGTGGGTCCACATAAAAGCGACCGCGTCGCTGGGCGAAAGCCGGAATGCCTGGTCGACGTGAGCCTCGGCCTCCTCCGCGCGGCCCATGGTGATTTTCGCTTGTCCGATCCACGCATGCGCAGCGCCAAGGTTCCTGTTGAGCGATAGCGCCTGCTCCAGTTCGCCGATCGCTCGCGAAGCGCGATTGGTTTGGATCTGGATGAAACCGAGCCACATATGCGCCCAATAGTTACGCGGCGCGATCGAAATGCCCTTGATCAACAGCGTCTCGGCGTCGGCCAGGCGCTCGGCCCGATGCTCGGTGGTGTAGATCGCGCCGACCAGCACGTCGGCGCGCGCCGCGCCGACAAGGGCGTCTATATTGGTCGGATCGAGCGCCACGGCGCGCTCGAAATAGTCGCGAGCGCGCTCGATGTTGTCGGGCCCACCCTTGCTGAACCACTGAATTCCTTGAAAATAGAGGTCGACGGAATCCGGGTCGGCCACAGTCTCGGCCCGCTTTGCTTCAGCGGCGAGCAGCTCCGGGCGCAGTTGATTGGCGACTTGGGAGACGATTTCGTCCTGCATGTCGAACAGGTCAGCCATCGGCTTGTCGAACCGGTCCGCCCACAAGTGGTTTCCGGTGATGGCGTCGATGAGCTGGACATTGATGCGCATTCGGCTGCCGCCGCGCTGAATGCTTCCCTCGAGAACGTAGCGCACGTTGAGGTCGCGGCCAATCTGCTTGGCGTCGACCGGCTTACCCTTGTATGTGAAGGCTGTGTTGCGCGAGACCACGACCGCATTGGTGATGCGCGACAGGTCGGTCGTCAGGCTCTCCGTCACGCCATCGACAAACATCTCGTGCTCGAGATCCACGCCAAGACTGGTGAATGGCAGCACCACGATCGACAAGCGCGGCGGAGCGGGCTTCTCGACGGGGACGGGACTTGGGGCGGGGGCGAGAGCGGCTTGGGCCGCTGAACCAACCTCGAGCGAATAGACCCGGATCGGCTCAGCGATATTCTTGAGTTCGGTTTGGCCAAGGTCGCTGACCATGAGATCGAGCCGACCCTTGACCTGCCGATAAGCATCCTCCGACAGGCAGATCGCGCCGGGCTTGGCGATTCCTTCGAGACGCGCGGCGATGTTGACGCCGTCCCCCATCAGGTCGCCATCGCTCTCTTCGACCACGTCGCCGAGATGAATACCGACCCGGAACTCGATTCGGCGCTCAGGCGGCAGGCCGGCGTTGCGCTCCATCAGTCCATGCTGCAACTCGATCGCGCAGCGGACTGCGTCGACCACGCTGCGAAATTCGACGATGAAGCCGTCGCCCGTGCCCTTGACCACACGTCCTCGATGGACGGAGATCGTCGGCTCGATCAGGTCGCTCCTCAGCGTGCGCAGACGCGCCAAGATCCGATCCTCGTCGGCGCCCGCCAGCCGCGAGTAGCCGACAATATCCGTCACGAGAATCGCCGCCAGCTTGCGCGACTCAGTCATCCAGCCCTCCGAGAGTGACGACGCCTATATAGGATCGCAGCCGCGACTATCCAGGATTTGCGTGGTCAGGCGTCCGCGCGTTAGGGTGGCTGACGTCAACGTTGCGCCGCGCGGACGTCCATCGACGCCCGATCGGCCAGAGTCTCTGCGCGACGACCAGCCAGACGATCGCAATCGCACCCCAGCCCAGAAGGCGCCCTGATGACCGCTTCCCGCCTCGTTATTCCCGATCTCGCCGGCAAAAATGTTCTCATTACGGGCGGTTCGACCGGAATCGGCGCGGCGGTGGCCAAAGGCTTTGCCGAGCAAGGGGCGCGTGTCGCGATTGGTTATCATTCGAGCGCGGAGAAGGCTCACGCACTTGTGACCGAGATCAAGGCCGCGGGCGGCGAGGCGCTGGCGGTAAAGGGCGATGTCGCAGACCCAGAAGCGTGCGCGCAGATTGTCGCCGAGACAACGAGCCGATTCGGCGGCCTTGACGGCCTGATCAACAATGCCGGCCTCATGCTCGGGCGGGTCCATTCGCTCGAGGCGAGCGACGAGCACGTTCAGGCCGTGATTGATCTCAACGCCCGTTCAATTATCTGGGTGACGCGCGCCGCCAGGCCCTGGCTCGAGCGCCAGGGCGGCTTCGTTATCAATACGACCTCGATCGCGGCGCGAAACGGCGGCGCCGGCGGCGCGATCCTCTACGCCGCTGCAAAAGGCTTTGTTTCTACGATCACGAAAGGCCACGCCAAGGAGTTGATCGGCAAAAGGATCCGCGTCAATGCCGTGTCGCCAGGGGTGATCGTGACGCCGTTTCATGAGCGCTACACGGGCGCGGACGCCTTGGAAACTATTCGCAAGACGATTCCGATCGCTCGGCTCGGAACAGCCGAAGAATGCGTCGGCGCCTACTTGTTCCTCGCCTCGGAGGCGCTCAGCGCCTATGTCGTTGGGCAGATTATCGAGGTCAACGGCGGCCAGCTTATGCCGTGAGGCGCTGACGTCTGGCCGCGCCGCGGCTCCCCGTCCAGGACGCCGGCGCCAGACTTGGCTAGTGCCGATATTGCTGTATGCGCGTTGTCCGGAGCCCCGCTAAGCCATACTGATCGATCGAGACTTGCCAGCTCAGAAGTTCATCGACCGTCAGCGTGTAGCGCGAGCAGGCGTCTTCCAGCGACAGCAAACCGCCGCGAACAGCGGCCACCACTTCCGCCTTGCGGCGAATGACCCAGCGGCGCGTGCTGGGCGGCGGCAGATCGGCGATTGTGAGCGGACTGCCGTCCGGACCAATCACATATTTTACTCTCGGCCGCAGGGTTTCACTCATTGGACTCTCACTCAGACGCATGTCACACAACTTCCGCGACAATAGCTGAAGCGATTTAAGATTTGCCTAAGCCATCGCTACAAAAATATACCGATACCTAACCAGAATTGTGTGGTGATCTGCGTATGAGCGGGTCCAAAGCCCCTCGCCCCGAGTCGATAATCATTGAAGGGTCCTATGCCGCCAACTTTCAACCCTGTTTTGCGTTTAGCAGTCGCCAAATCTACGACGGTGTTTCCGGAGCGGCGGCGAATGCGACTAAGGACCTGGAAGAGCATATTGTTTTCAATCGCCGCGGCCGCGACGGTCGGCGTCGCGACGGCGCGCGCGGCGGATTGCGGAGACAGCGCGGACGGCTTCAACGAATGGCTCACGTCATTCAAGCAAGTCGCGATTCGCAACGGCCTCTCGCAACAGGTGGTCGATTCGTCCCTGAACGGGGTCGTGTTCGATTCTTCCGTGGCC
>DATCEJ010000530.1:0-10144 GCA_036510135.1 Roseiarcus sp.
TCGGCAACGGCCTCGGAATCCTCAAGGACCGTGTTTTTCGGATCGGCCATCTCGGCGACATCAACGACCTCACGCTGCTCGGCGCGATCTCCGGCGTGGAGATGGGACTGAAGCTTTCCGGCGTGCCGATCGGAAACGGCGGCGTCGATGCCGCGATGGCGGTGTTGATGAGCGGAGAAACCGAACCGGTCAGCTAGGTGCGGAGTGATGCCCTGCGGCTCCTCGGCCATCCCAGCCGAGCCTCCGGCCTTGCGCGTTTCCTCGACTGCGTGAAGAGTAAGCCGGATGTTTGGGTCGGCCGGCGCTCGGATCTCGCGAAGCACTGGCTCGCGCAGCATCCTTGTGAGGTTGTTTGATGAAGCGCTTGAAGATCGAACCGATAGACGCAAAGGCGTTCGCGCCTTTCGGACAGCTTCTTCCGCCTGCGCGGCCAGGAGAAGGTCGGCAGGAGCTGATTGAAGAATTGCAGAACGGCCGCGCCAGCGCGCGACCACGCCTGGCGATCGCAACCACCGAGCCGAAAGCCTTGCCGCTCACTGCCCTCCAGATGGAACGGCATGTCCATTCCTCGCAGGCTTTCACGCCGCTCGACTGCGCGAGTTATCTGGTGATGGTTGCGCCGCATGGCGATGGTGGGATGCCAGACCTTGAAAAGGTCCGGGCCTTTCGCGTGCCAGGAGATACCGGCATCAACTACAAAGCCGACACTTGGCACCATCCCCTGAGTCCGCTGGAACGCATCGGACGATTCGCCATTCTCACTTTTGTCGATGGCACCGCCTCCGACGAACAATTCGTCGATCTGCCACAACCAGTTCTGATTGAGGAATGACAGATCGCTCGCATCGCGCCCTCGGATCGTGTGGCGCGCGAGCGACGAGTGCGTCACGACATCCTTCTGGACGAGCGCAGTGTGGTGTTCCCATGCAACGCTGTGGATTCGATAAGGTCGCGGGAATCGCGGACGATGGGCGTCTGCCGCCGTGGCCGGCGTGACGCTTTTGCGCGGCGCTGAACGGGTTTAGGCTACGCCAATGCTCTTCCGGACCGAGCCCTCGGGCGTTCTTGCCATCAGCCAGCCGACCCATGCGTGGATTTCGGGACAGATTCTGCGCGCCTGGGACGAACGCCTCGACGAGTCGTTGCTGCTCGCCGGGGAGCAGCACGATATCGGCTGGCTGGACTGGGAGACCGCGCCGACTTTCAATCATGAGACCGGTCGTCCGCATCTCTTTCGCGAGATCGGCGCGGCGGTGCATTCGCCGATGTGGAGGCAGGGCGTCGAGCGTGCGCTCGGCGCTTGGGGCGCGCATGTCGCATTGCTGATTTCGCGTCATGGCGGAGTGATTTACCGCCGCTACACCGACCGCCACCGCATAAGTGAAGCGGACGCCGCGGCGGCGCAGACCTATCTGGAGATGCAGGCGCCGTTGGAGGCCGCGTGGGTCAGGACGCTAGGGCTCGACGGCGCAGCGCTTCAAAAAGAAACGACGCTTGTGGCGCTTGTCGACGCCCTATCGTTGGCGCTATGCGGCGAATTGAGGACGCCGATCGACCTGGAAGCGCCCGACGCGCGCGGCGGGACTGAAACCTTGCGCCTCATCGAAAGGCCCGATCACCCCTTTGATTTCGTCCTTTCCCCCTGGCCGCTCAAGACTGATGTGCTGACCGTCGAAGGCGAGGCGCGTCCGCTGCCGGCGGCAGGACGTTTCGACAACGAGGCGGCGATGCGGACATGGCTCAGGTCGCCTGAACGGACGGTGTTTCGCGCACGGCTGATGAGCAAATCCGCGATCTAGTTGGAGAGTTGGCATCGAACGATACCGGGGCTCGCGCCGAACTCATGGGGCAACGGTCCTTAAGCGCCGCGCCGCCGAGCGGTGAGGCAGTGGTGGCGCGACTATGAGACCTGGTGGTCAGATGAAAAGCCGATGCAACGCCCTTGCTGCTCGCTGACAAATCGGGCAGGTTTCTTGCAGGAGAGTTTCCGCGATGGCTTCTCTCTAAGAAGTGAAGCCGCGATGGGCAGGGGCCTTCGGCGCGGAAAAAAAGGAGTGTGACATGAGATTGTCAATGACGCATCTCGGCCTTATCGGGATCGCGGCCGCCGCTTTCCTCAGCGCCCAGACGGCAAATGCGCAGACGGTCGCGCTCGTGACGATCAACCAGCAGGCGCTCTTCTTCAACCAGATCAACGACGGCGCCAAGCAGGCGGCGGATAAGGCGGGCGCGAAGCTCGTTATCTTCAACGCCAACAACGTTGCCGCGGCTCAGAACAGCGCAATCGAGGACTATATCGCTCAGAAAGTCGACGGTATCGTTCTCATCGCCATCGACGTGAATGGGGTGAAGCCCGCAATCACCGCGGCGAAGAAAGCCGGCATTCCCGTCGTCGCGATCGACGCCCGTATCCCCGATGGCGACAATGCGGCTTTCATCGGCGTCGACAACAAGGGGGCGGGCGAGCAGATCGGCAAATACTTCGCCGATTATGCAAAGACCAAGATGGGCGGGTCCGCCAAGGTCGGCATCGTCGGCGCGCTCAATTCCTTCATTCAGAACCAGCGCCTCGACGGCTTCAAGGCGGCGGCTCAAGGAGCGGGCGTCAAGTTCCTCGACACGGTGGATGGCCAAAACATCCAGGACGTGGCGCTGACCGCGGCTGAAAACTTGATGACCGCCAACCCCGACATGAACGCCCTCTACGCCACGGGTGAGCCTGCGCTTGTCGGCGCCATTTCGGCCGTGACCAGCCAGCAGGGCACCGGCAAGGTCAAGGTCTTCGGCTGGGACCTCACCGCTCAGGCGATCAAGGGCATAGACGAGGGCTGGATCGTCGCTGTCGTTCAGCAGGACCCCTTCCAGGAGGGCGTCGCCGGCGTCGAAACCGTGCTCAAGGTCAAGAAAGGCGAGAAGGTCGATCCGAGCATCGACATTCCTGTCAGTATCGTGACCAAGGAAAATGTCGACAAGTTCCGCGGCCTCTTCAAATAGGCGCCCTTGAACCGCACCAAGCGGGACGTTTGGACGTCCCGCTTCCTCTTTCCCTGTGCACGAAGGCTTAGCCCAAGCGGATGTTGAGCGCCGGCGCGCCGATCCGGGTCCAGATGGAGGACATCAGCAAGTCCTTCGGCGCCATCAAGTCGCTTGATCGCGTCAACCTCGTGCTGCGAGCTGGCGAGGTCCTTGGGCTGGTCGGCGACAACGGCGCGGGAAAGTCGACGCTGAGCAAGATCCTGTCCGGCGCCGTCGTTCCCGATACCGGCCGCCTTCTTCTCGACGGCCGTGAAGTCCGTTTCGCGTCACCCGCCGATGCGCGACGTCAGCGCGTCGAGATGGTTTATCAAGACCTGTCGCTCTGCGACACCGTCGATGTCGCGGGCAACCTCCTGCTGGGCCGAGAGCCCCTCAGGCGCGTGCTTGGCGTGCCGATCATGGACAAGCGCAAGATGCATGCGGACGCCGCGCAAATGCTGGCGCATCTTGGCATTCGCATGCCAAGCACGCGGCTCAAGGTCGAAAATCTTTCCGGCGGCCAGCGCCAGAGCATTGCGATCGGACGCGCAGTGTCGTTCGACCCCCTGGTCCTCATCATGGACGAGCCGACGGCCGCCCTCGCGGTCGCTGAGGTCGACGCGGTGCTCGATCTCATCCGGCAGGTGAGCGCCAAAGGCGTGAGCGTCATTCTCATCACTCACCGGCTTCAGGATCTGTTCGTGGTCTGCGACCGGATCATGGTTCTCTATGAGGGGCGCAACGCGGCCGAGCGGTTCATTGGCGAGACGAACATCGAGGAGATCGTCAACCTCATTGTGGGACGAAAATTCAGCTCGATTTCGGCCGGAACAAGGCCCGCAGGCGAGGCGCGCTCTTGACCGCGATTGCAGCCCCCGTCGCGCTGCGCGATCGCGCGAGGCTGATTGTTCACGACAATGGTGGCGTGCTCAGCATCGCGGTGTTCTTCATCGTGATGGCGGTCACGTTCTCGCTGATCACCGACACATTCCTCACGCAGGTCAATCTCCTCAACATCTTGCGACAGAGCGCGCCCCTCATGATCGTGGCGGTCGCGATGACTTTCGTGATCACGACGGCGGGGATTGACCTGTCCGTCGGCTCGGTGCTGGCGCTCGTCAACGCGCTGGCGGCGATCTCGCTGCAGGCCGGTCTCGCCTGGCCGCTGGTGATCGTGCTGATGCTGGGCGTGGGGATCGTCATCGGCCTCATCCAGGGCTTCTTCATCGCATACGAAGGCATTCCCGCCTTTATCGTTACTCTCGCCGGCCTGAGCTCCATCCGGGGAACGGCGCTGCTTCTGACGAAAGGCTATTCGATCCCGATCGATCCTGAGAGCCCGTTCAACGCGATCGGGCGAGGCTGGATCTTTGGCCTGCCCATGCCGGCGATCATCGCCGTCGCCGCGCTGGTGGTGGGCTTCCTCGTCTTCAATGAAACCACCTTCGGTCGCTATGTGACCGGCGTCGGCGCGAACGCGGAAGCAGTCCGGCGGGCTGGCGTCGACACCAAGCGGATCACGGCCGCGGTCTACGCGCTGAGCGGAGGCGCGGCGGCGGTGGCGGGAATCATCATTGCCGGCCGCCTGGGAAGCGGATCCTCGAACGCCGGCGGAGGTTTCGAACTCGAGGTCATCGCCGCGGTCGTGCTGGGCGGAACGAGCCTGTTCGGCGGCCGCGGCACGATGCTCGGCACGATGCTTGGGGCGCTGACCGTCGCAGTCATCGGCAACGGCCTCATTCTTTACCACATGTCGCCGTTCATAACGCCGATCGTCGAGGGCTTCATCATTCTCATCGCGGTTTGGCTCAATTTCCGTCTGTTCCGGACGGGACGGCGGACGAGCTGAAGAAGGCGGGGACAAGCATGGCCAAGCCCATGATCGGTGTGCATTCGGGCCTCGTCCGGACTGTGCTTGGCCCCATTCCTGTCGAGGCGATGGGCGTTGCGCTGATGCACGAGCATGTCCTGCTCGACGCTTCAAGCTGGTGGAGGCGCCCGTGCTGCGGCTCGGAGATCGCGATCGCCGAGAGAGCGCTTGACATATCGATGATCGGCGACTTGCGGATGAACCCGTTTCTCAACCGCGACAATTGCGCTCTTCTCGACGTCAGGGCGGCGATCGAGGAGCTCAATCATTTCGTCGAATATGGCGGCAAGACCATCGTCGATCCGACCAACCTCGGAATCGGGCGCGACCCCTCCGCCTTGCAGAGGATCAGCCGGCGAAGCGGCCTTAATATCGTGATGGGCGCGGGCTTCTACCTCGAACCGTCGCATCCGCCTTACGTGAAGGACATGACCGTCGAGACGATCGCCGAGGCGATCGCTCGCGACTGCGGCCTCTCGGAGGACGAGCCCGAGGTCTGCGCCGGGATCATAGGTGAGATCGGGATCAGCAAGGACTTCACGCCCGCCGAGGAAAAGGTGCTGAGAGGCTCGGCGCGTGCGTCCAGGCTCAGCGGCGCGCCTCTCTCGGTTCATCTTCCGGGCTGGGAGCGCCATGCTCATCGCGTGCTCGACGTCGTCGAGAGCGAAGGCGCGGACCCGCGGCACGTTGTGCTCTGTCATATGAACCCGAGCCTGCACGACCCGCAATATCAAAGGAGCGTGGCCGATCGAGGCGCCTTCATCGAATACGATATGATTGGGATGGACTATTTTTACGCCGATCAGCAGGCCCAGTCCCCGGGCGACGAGGAGAACGCGATTGCGATCTGCCGGCTGGTCGACGACGGTTATCTCGGCTCGATCCTCATGTCGCAGGACGTGTTTCTGAAGATGATGCTGGTGCGGTACGGCGGGTTTGGCTACGGCTACATCCTCAAGCATTTCGTGCCGCGCCTGAAGCGCCACGGCATGGACCAGCGCACCATCGACGCCATCCTGATCGAGAATCCGCGACGCGTGTTTTCCGCCGAGCATCGCGCGCGCTGACGAGCGGATGAGAACGGTAGCGGATAGCGGGCCAAGATGATTCATGTGATCGGCAACGCCGCGGTCGATAGTTTGATTCGAGTGGACAGACTTCCGCGGCCCGGCGAAACGATCGTGGCTCTCGGAGCCTCTGAAGATCTCGGCGGCAAGGGCGCCAATCAGGCAGTGGTCGCGGCACGCTGCGGCGCGCCTGTTCGCCTTGTCGCTCCAATTGGCGATGACGCGCTGGGCGAGCGCATTCGTTCGAATCTCGCTCGCGAAGGCGTGCAGACGGATGGCATGACAACCTCGCCTTACGGGACGGATCGTTGCGTCATTACGGTCGATCGCAATGGCGAGAACACGATTTTGAGCCTCATCGACGCGGCGCGCAATTTTGATCCCATCGCGGAGACCCGCCTTGAATCCTGGATCAGGCCGGGCGATCTCGTCGTCATGCAGGGCAATTTGCGGCCGGACGTCACGCGCGGCTGTCTCGCGCTGGCGAGGTCGAAGGGCGCAACGACGGTTCTTAATCCGTCGCCGACCTACGCGGCGCAGGACTATGACTGGACCCTGGTTGATCTCGTCCTGGTCAATTGCGGCGAGGCGGTTGAACTTGCAGGCGGCGGCGCGGAGAAAGCCGCGCGCGAGCTTTGCAGGAAAGGCGCGGGCGCGGTCGTTCTCACGCTCGGCGCCGATGGCGCTGCTTTCTTCTCGGCCGATGATACGTTTCGCCTGGCGGCGCCTCAGGTCCTCGCCATTGACACGGTCGGAGCCGGCGACGTGTTCTGCGGGGTTTTGGTCGCCGCCAAGGCGCTGGGGCGCAACTGGAGAGATGCGCTCGCCGCCGCCACCGAGGCCGCTTCGATTTCGGTCACGCGAAAGGGTGTTCTTGCTTCCTTTCCGTCTCGTAAGGAGATGGCCAATATTCTCGAATGCGCCGAGGTCGGACGCCGTGAGGAGAATGAGCAATGACGGAAGACGGCCCCGCCGTCGCACGAGCGCGGGAAAACCCGCTCACAGCCATATTCGGCCAGCCGAACCGCGTGCTGATCGGCGTCGTCCATCTTCTCCCGTTGCCGGCGTCTCCCGACTATTCGGGCGGCGGGGTCGAAGCGATTTATGGGCGGGCGCTTGGCGACGCGAGAGCTTACGCTGACGCCGGCTTTGACGGCCTCATTGTCGAGAACCACGGCGATGTTCCCTTTTCGAAACCCGAAGACATTGGCCCGGAAACCGCGGCGCATATGGCGATCGCGACAGATCGCGTTCGGGCCGCAACCGGGCTGCCGATCGGGATTAACGTTCTGGCCAACGCCGCCCTCCACGCTCTGGCGATTGCGAGCGCGGCGGGCGCGAGATTCGTTCGCGTCAATCAATGGGCCAACGCCTATGTCGCCAATGAGGGCCTGATCGAAGGGGCCGCTGCGAAAGCAATGCGGTATCGGAGCGCGCTTCTGGCGCAAGGCGTCAAGATTTTCGCGGACGCTCATGTCAAGCATGGGGCGCACGCCATCGTGCAGGATCGGCCGATCGCCGAGCTCGTGCGCGACGTCGAGTTTTTCAACGCCGACGTCGTGATCTTCACCGGGCAGCGCACCGGCCACGTCGCCGATTTCGATTATCTCCGGAAGATCCGGGCGGCCGCTTCGCTTCCAACGCTCGTCGGCAGCGGCGTTGATCCTGGCAACGTCGAGGACATTCTTTCCATCGTCGACGGCGTCATCGTCGCAAGCTCATTGAAGGTCGACGGATTCTGGTGGAATCCCGTCGATCGCGAACGGGCCAAGCAATTCGTCGAGCGCGCCAGGAAAGCGTCATGAACGAGTCCTCGTTTTCGGAGCACATGCGCAGGCATGCGGATCGAACATGGAGAGCGATCCTCCGCCACCGTTTCTTTCGCGAAGTTGCGACGGACGCCATCGACGATCGCGTCTTCGCCCGATACCTTCGAATCGAATATGGCTTCGTCGACACAGCGGCGAGGGCGCTGGGCTATGCGGTCGCCAAAGCGCCTTCGTTTCAGGAACGGCGGCGTTTGGGCCTCGGTCTTTATGGGCTCATCACTGATCAGGAGCAGGTCTTTATCGAGGCCTTCGAGCGGATGGGCGCCCCCGACCATGAGCGCACGGGTCTCGCGCCCCACGGGCTCGCTCTTCCGCTGCACGCGCTCTTTCTCAAGGTGGCGGAGACGGAGGGCTATGAGGAGATCCTCGCCTGCACTTTGGCGGCGGAGTGGATGTATCTGACCTGGTGCTCGACGGCCAACCAGTCCCCGTCTTCGCGGGGCTACATTTGCGACTGGGTGGGCCTCCACGCCGGTGGCGCGTTTGCCGAGCATGTCGCCTGGGTCCGCTCTGAAATTGACACGAGAGGTCCAACGCTCACCGAAGCCAGGCAAGCGCGGCTGAGCGCGCTGTTCGAAGAGGCCTTGAAGGCGGAAATCGCTTTCCATGACGCCCCCTACGCTGGGTAATACGGGATTCGGTGGCGTTGCGAGGATCGGTGAATGCGCCGGTTGAGGGCCCGACGCTCGATTGAGAAGAGTCGACAATTTCTGTCGACAATTTCTTGCCAAAACGGCTGATCCTTGGTATTGTTTTTCAGAAAGCCCGACAATCGCGGCGCGCCTACCGTTGGTGACGCGCGACCAAGGGCTTCTGGGGCCAACACGAGGAACGACTCGTAACTGCCAAGCGGGCATCGAAACGGCTGTGCTCCTCATGACTCAAGGAGCCGCGCGGAAGCCCGGCGTTTCGAAGCCTCTTCCCACCCCGGCAGCGTCAGCGCATGGGAGGGTCCTTCGCGGCCGCTACGCTGCGCTTCAGGAGGAGGCGACTGGGGGCGCAATGACTCGTTAATTGCGCCGCAAGCCGTTGAAATCGCTCAAAACGGACTCGTAAATGGCGAGCCGCCGGCTCGCGGTTGTTGGCCGAGATCGAAGTCTTCGCCCCGGTGCCCTGACGGCGCCGGTTCGTCACCGCTAGTCTCTCAACGTGCGCGTTTCTCCCCGAGCCAGCCGACGAGATTCGTCCAGAGCGCGCCGTACCCCTTCCACGCCAAGAAGGGTGGGGGGCCCCAGTGGGGTCCGCAATCGGAAGAGAAGATCGCGCTGCGCCCTTGTCCGACGTTGCGCACAGCGATGAAGGGATCATCGCCGAAGCGCGCCAGCACTTCCGCGTCCGGCCGAGCGGCGGAGCGATTGTAGCCCAGGAATTGGGGCCAGTCGGACAGGCCCTTAAGGACGGGGTGATCGGGTTTGACAAGAGTCGGCGTGACCCCCTGAGGGCACTCGAGCCGATCGTCATAGGGAAACAATTCGATGGGCAGCACGTCCTCGACGGGACTGCCCTTGTAATTGCCCTTGGCCTGGATCCCCTGAAAGGTGAGGTAGCCGCCGATCATCAAGAGGCCGCCGCCCTCGTTCACGAAGTCACGAATGAGCTGCAGCCGGTTTGGCCAGCTCTCGGATCGGATCGCCACGCGGTCAGGAAGCAACAGCGAGTTCGCGCCGATATCGCTCAGGATCACGACGTCGAATGCGTCGATCTCCTTCCGCGAAAATGGGAACGAATCCATCGCAATGTGGCTCGGCTGATAGGTCAGCTCGACGCCGCCGGCGCGAAGCGCGGCGATCATCTCGGTCCCTCCCTCGTGGTAGGAGGACGTGTCGAAGGAATCGAAGCCCTTGGTATGGACGCTGTGCGTCATCCAGGATTCGCCGGCGAAAAGCACCCGTACTGGATTTGGCATCAGCTTCGATTCCTGGAGAGGTCCTACTATTGCTTACTCGACGGAATCTGCAACGTCATCATCACGGCGTTGCGGACACGGCGCCAGGTTATGGGCGGCGACACAGCGACGGCGGACCGGTATGAAGGCAAAAGCGATTGTTCGCTCAGCTGCTGACGCCACACAGGACGCATTCCGCCATGCCGACCGCCACAGCCGACCTTGTTAACCTGTTTGTCGAGAGCGACGCCCTTCGTCTCGCAGAGCTCGTCCGACAAAAGCAGGTGACGCCAGCGGAATTGACGGAAACGGCGATCCGCCTGATCGAGCAACTGGACCCGAAGCTGAACGCTGTCGTCATCCGGGATTTCGACCGCGCGAGGGCGCGCGCGGCGGAGAGCCCTCCAGACGGTCCTTTTGGCGGCGTTCCTTATCTTCTCAAGAATATCGGGTCCGGTTGCGAAGGCCTGCCCCTGAC
>DATCEJ010000531.1:0-9106 GCA_036510135.1 Roseiarcus sp.
GCGATCAGAACGGCTGCGCCGGCGGTCGCGAGCTGGACAGTCAGCGCCAGGATTTCGCTCTTGGCGCCCACGTCGAGACCGCGGGTCGGCTCGTCGAGAAAGAAGATTGGCGGCGAGGAGGCGAGCCAGCGCGAGAACACGACTTTCTGCTGATTGCCGCCACTGAGCGTGCGCACCGGCTGATCGACGGAATTGAGCTTGATCTTGAGGCGCTCGACCAGGCCCCTCGCGAGCGTGCGCTCCCGGTTCCGGTCGATGAGACCGAACCGGCCAGCGACCGCCGCCATGTTGCCAAAGGAGACATTGCGGGCGACCGACAGCGGCAGCAGCAAGCCTTCGCCGCGCCGGTCCTCGGTCACGAAGCCGATCGACTGATGCGCCTCGTGCGGCGAGACCGGGACCAGAGCGCCATTGCGGCTGAGGGCGATCGCGCCCGCATCGATCGGATCGAGGCCGACGATCGCCCGCATGATCTCGGTGCGTCCCGAGCCGAGAAGCCCCCACAGGCCGACGATCTCTCCCATACGAAGGACGACGCTGACGCCATCCAGAAACCCGCCCGCCGAAAGGCCAGTGACCGTCAGCACGGGTTCGCCAGCCGCGGACGGCGTAACCCGCAGCCGATCGGACTGATGAATGTCTCCCAGCATCAGTTTCACGATGTCGCCCGGAGTGAAACCCGGAGTCGCGCCTGAGCCAACGATGCGGCCGTTCCGCATCACGGTGACGCGTTCGCAGATCTCGAAGATCTCATCGATGAAATGGGTGACGTAGATGATCGCCGCGCCCTCGGCCTTGAGCTTTCGGATGACGGCGAACAGCCTCGCTTTCTCGCGCGCCGAGAGCGAAGAGGTCGGTTCATCGAAGATGAGAATGCTCGGGTTGCTCGCGAGCGCGCGCGCGATCTCGACCATCTGACGGTCGCCCATGCCGAGCTTTTCGACCGTATCTTGTGGACCGAACCCGCAACCCAGCCGGTCGAGGAGCGGCTGCGTGCGTGCGGCCATTGCCGAGCGGTCGATGAGGCCGGCGCGCCGCGGAAGATCTTCGATGAGCACGTTCTCGGCCACGGACATCGAGGCGAGCAGCGCGAGCTCCTGATGGACGAAAGCGATGCCGCTGGCGCGAGCGTCGCGCGGCGAGGCGATGCTCACGACGCTGCCCGCAATATGAATCTCTCCCCCCTCGGGTGCGACGATTCCTCCGAGAATGTTCATCAGCGTGCTCTTGCCCGCGCCGTTGGCGCCCATGAGCGCGTGGGCTTCGCCCGCCTGGATGGAAAGGTGGGCGTCCTCGAGCGCGCTGATGCCGCCGAAGGCCTTCGAGATCCCGGTCATATCGAGGGCGGGCCCGATCATTGCGAAGCCCTGGCCGAGATGCGGTCGATCCAGATGAACAGGATGATCGCGATCCCCTTCACCACGAGGTTCATGAAATAGGAGACGCCGAGCTGGTTCAGGCTGTTGCTGATGAGGGTCACGAAAAGCGCGCCGAGCACCGCCCCCGTCGCCATTCCCGCGCCCCCATAGATGCTGACGCCGCCGACGACGCAGGCGGTCACAATGTCGAGCACGACTCCGTCGCTGCCGAGATTTGCCGATGCAGAGCCGAGGCGCGCTGTCAGCATGACGGCGGCGAGGCCCGCCAGCAGCCCGGAAATTGCGTAGGTCGAAAAGAGAAGCCACTCGACAGGCGCGCGTGCGAGGCGAGCCGCTTTGGCGTTGAGCCCGACAGCGTAGAGCGAGCGGCCATAGGCGGTCGAAGTCAGGATCAGCGAGGCGATCGCCGCGACCACCGCCAGGATGAGAACCGCCACGGGAATGCCGGCCGGAGCGGAAAGGAACAGGTCGAAGAACCTGTCCGGAAAGTCCGAAAGACTCTGCGAATTCGTCATCCAGACCGTGGCCCCGCCGATGACGGTCATGCTGGCGAGAGTCACGACGAATGGCGTCATCTCGAACCAGGCGACCGCAACGCCGTTGAAGGCGCCGACCGCAAGCCCGGAGACGAGCATCGTCGCCGCGCCTGCAATGATCCCCCCGACGGGCATGACGAAAGCGCCAAGGACGGCGGCGAAGGCCATGGTGGCGGGAATGGAAAGGTCAATGCCGCCAACGATCATCACGAAGGTCAGCCCGATCGCCATGACCCCGAGCGAAGATCCCTGAATGAGGACGTTGAGACAATTCCGAACGGAGAAAAAGTTCGGCGCATACGCGAAAAGGAAGCCGCCCAGTGTCGCTGCGATCGCGAGGGCGAGGGCCACGCCCATGAACCGCCGTCTGGCGACCCCTTCTCCCTGCTGGGCGAGAACAATCGCGCCCATTGCAACCTCCCACCCAGACGACCCTGGTAGCCAGTTCTCTTGTCTCCCGTACTAAAATGTTACATATTACATGTCAATGACGGGAGGGCGACACATGGAGTTTCGTCCGGGGACGACATCGAGCCCTCGGCCTCCGAAGGCGGGCGCACGCTTCGAACGCATCAACCATGCGGATCTCACCGAGCAGACCTACCAAGCCATTCGCGGGCGAATCTTAAGGCGTGAACTCAAGACCGGCGAGCAGATCCCAATTGACAGGGTGGCGGCCGAACTGGGCGTAAGCCGGACGCCGGTGCTTGACGCCATCAAACGGCTATCGGTTGAGGGACTGATCGGCATCCGACCGCGTCGCGGGTGCTTTGTCCTTGGCCTGACTGTCGTGGATATTCGCGAGATTTTCGGCCTTCGTGAAGCGCTCGAGACCTATGCGGCCGATTGCGTGATCGCCGAACGACGTCACCGCGAACTTGCTGACGAACTGGAGGCCCTGAGCCGGCAAATGGTCGCCTTCACCGAGGGCGACCTCTACACGGACTACGACGCCTTCATCGAGCGGGATCGCGCGTTCCACATGGCGCTCGTCAGGAGCGCCGGCAACAAAAGGATGACCGAGAGCTACCAGCGCCTCAACGTGCATCTGCACATCATGCGCGCTCACTATGTCCGGGTGATTCGGAGAGCTTCCGACGTCCATTCCGACCATGCGGCGATTCTCTCCGCCATTCGTGCCGGGGACGCCGGAGCCGCGAGAGCCGCGGCTTCGGCGCACCTGACCGTCGTGCGGGACCGGATGTTGGCCGAGATCGAGCGCGACGGCGGTCGCACGCGAATGACGTATCGCAAGGCAGGGGACAATGATGAAGGGTAATCCCGCACTCCGCGTCGCGATCACCGGCGCGAATGGCAATATAGGGCGCAAGCTGATCGCGGGCTTTCTGGCGGCGCCGGACATCGCCGTGCTTCATGCGATCGACCGGGACGTCGCCGGCCTCTCTCCCGATGACGCGCGCGTGTTCCCGATTCAGGCTGATCTTCGGGGGGCGGGACTCCTCGACGCGCTTGCGGGCATGGACGCGGTCGTTCATCTGGCCGCGCAGAATCCCTATCCGGACGCCTCATGGGAAGATGCGAGCGCCTCCTTTGATATGACCGCGAAACTCAGCGAGGCCTGTGCAAAAGCAGGCGTGTCGCGGTTCGTGTTCGCCACGTCCAATCATGTGATGGGCGGTTACAAGGATACGCCGGTCGCGCTCTCGGACGGGGGCCTTTCCACCACCCTGCCTCCGCTCGTTGGAACGCTGGTCAAAACTTCAGAGGGGCTGATCGATTCCACGGCCTATGCTGCGGCGAAACTGATGGGCGAGCGCGTCGTGACGGTCAAAGCGGAGGCTGGCGCCTTCTCCGCGGTTTTGCTCCGCATCGGCTGGTGCCAGCCCGGCGAAAACACGCCGCAGACGATAAGCGCCGCTGGCACCCCGAAGTCCGATCTGATCGAAACAGATTCCGAGCGTGACCACGATCTGCGCTGGTTCAGAGCCATGTGGCTCTCGAACGGCGATCTCGTCCGATGCGTTCTCGCCGCCCTGCGGGCTGAAGCCTCTGCATGGCCGTCTCCGGCCATCGTCGTCAACGCGATGTCGGCGAACCGGCCTTCGCCCTGGGACTTGTCGGCTGGTCGCGAACTGATCGGCTATGAGCCGCTGGACGATGTATCGAGCTACCCAGCTTCGGAGGCTCGTTAAAGAAAGCCATCGTCGTTCCGCCGCGGGCCTTCGGCCAACGCTCGGTTCTTTAGGCGGAGCGCGATCCTCGAAAAAACCTGTATCGAGAGCGCAAAGTCTGGATCAATGAGGTACGAAGGGAATGAGGCTGGTGAGCGCGCCAACCATATTTCTGAAGGCATGCACCACAGGATTGGGATTGGCTTGCTGGGCCGCCGCTGGTGGGTGTGACGGGGCAGCCTGCGCCTCGGTTGGCGCTGGCGCGGCCTTGAGCGTCTTTGCTTCCTTCTCCGGTTTCACGGATGCCTCTCGCCGCGGTGGCTCGCTCCGCTCCGCGGGAGCCTTCGCGCCGGCCGCATCAGCCTTGGCGACCACGACGCGAGCGTCAGGCTTACTTGAAAGCTTGGTGGGCAAATCGAGTCTAGACTTCGACTGCTGCGCAACACCGGCCGCCTCGATCGCGGGCTTCGGTGCGGGCCTGATGGGCGGCAATGGCGCATGAGTCGCCGCTGCGCCCGCCTCCACGGTGGAGGCGGTTGGCGCCGCGTTCTGTGTCCGTTCGGGCGGGAGCGAAACCGCGGGTACGGGCACGGGATCAAGAGACTGCGACGCCACCGGCTGAGGGGCCACGATCGGCGCCGCGGCGGCCGACGCATTGACAGACGCCACGAGTGGCTTTGCGGTGGACGCATCGGCGGTCGGTTGCGCCGCGTCAATTGCTGTCGGCGCCAAGTCCGAATGCGGTGGATTATTGATCGAGACGGCTTTCAGGTCGATTGGCCGATCTTCGGGACTGGCGCCTTTGCCCTGACCCGGCTGTGGGGCGCCTCCTACCGTCGCCCCGGCCTCGCTCGGAATCGCGGCGGCGGCCAAATTGCTTCGGGGCGGCGTTGGGGTCAGGCTCTCCGTCGTGGCTATGGACGCCGGTGCGTTTGGCAGTCCAGGGTCGACTCGTTTGAGCCAGAAGATCGAGCCGAGCACGAGCGCGCCGACCAGAACGAGCGCCGAAACCTGAAACGCCCAGGTCCCGCGTCGTCCCGGCGCCAAAACGGCTCCGTTCGGATCGCTCGAATGCGAAGCGCCGGATTGAGGGGCCTGCGGCGGCCCGACGTAGACGGTCCCCGACTCGTTTGGCTTGCGCGGCGGCGCTTCGGGCGACGAGCGCAGCGATGTCATTTTGCTTCGCTGCGTTGAATCCGCATCCGTGCGGGTGGGCTGCGACACAGTCCTGGCAGGCGGCTGCGAAGGTTCCAGCGCGGGCCCCGAAGATTCGACGAGGCGCACCAATTCAGCCAGCAGTTCCTTAGCGTTTGGTTGTTGGCTTCGGGGGGCGCTCAATCGGCGCCCAAGTCCATCGAGATCGTTTTCTGCCAATCGTAGCCTCGAAGCGCTTTTCGGACGTGGATCGCGTGTTCGCGCGCGTCATGCGCGCCGGAGGAGGCGAAACCAAGGCCGGCTGCCCTCTGCGACCCCGTCACCACAGCAAGGCGGCGGCTGTCGGACGGATACCCCACCCAGTGAAGTCTGTCGCGAACGATTCAACGTCGCGAATCGACGTAAAAGGCGGAGCTCTCTGGCGAGCTCGCCGATCGTTATGTCGAAATCATAGTAGCGCTTCGCCGCCTGGATCATCAGGAGTTCACGCTGCTCAATCGATATGCCGTGGAAATGGACGTCACGGTCGAGGCTGTCAGACGCCACGGTGGGCGCCCTCCAGCTGACGCGCCGCGAGGCGGCGCATTAGCGGAGTAAGGAGTTCGGTCGCTTCCCTGTATTCGGACAGCAGCTCTCGATACCGCTCATGCGCGGCGGGGTCGGGATCGACGACCACCGAAGGCTGGGCGACTGCCTTTGCCGCCTCGAAGAGGTCGTTCGCGAGGCCGGCGCCGGTCGCGGCGCAGGCTGCGGCGCCCAGGATCGTGAGATTGACCTCGGGCAGCATCTGTATCGGCAGGCCCATCGCGTCCACGGTCGCCTTCAGCCAGATCGGATTGCGGGAGTAGCCCCCGGACGAAACCACGCGGCGGCATTCGACGCCAAGCTCCCCCATGCGTTTGAGCACATTGGCGCTCGCCAGCGCCACGCCCTCGACCGCCGCCCTGTAGAGGGCCGCGCGATCATGTCCGAGCGAAAGGCCGAGAAAGGCGCCGCGCAGAAGCGGGTCGCGATAGGGCGTGCGGTTGCCCATGAAATAATCGAGCGACAGGATGCCCGCGCCCCCCACCGGCAGCGCCGCCGCCTCCCGGTAAAGGGTGTCGAGCCGCGCGTCGTCGAGCCCAAACATGTCCCGCGAGAGCCAAGACAATACGGAGCCAGCGGAGACCTGGCCGGCCTCAACGAGCCAGTGATCGTCGACGAGCGCATGCGGATAGGGGCCCCAGAAGCCGTCGACCGGCGTTCCTCGGGCGAGCTGGAACAATTGCACGGTGGAGGTGCCGCCGATCATCAGCAATTCGCCGGGAGCCATCGTGTCAGCGCCGACCATGCCTATATGCGCGTCGATCCCGCCTTGCGCGACGATCGGGCGGCTCGACAGTCCGAGATGCGCCGCCGCTCCGGCCGACAGCCGCTCGATCGGCGCGCCGACCGGGAAAATTGAACGCGGCAACTTGCCCGCAAGATCGGGAACGCCAAACTCTGCGTAAAGATCCTCCGCGAAGCGGCGGGCGACGGAATCATAGTTCCATTTGCAGGTCGCGTTCATGCGCGAGCCGACCCACTGGCCGGTCAGCATGAAATTGATGTAATCGATGCATTCGCAGATGACTTCCGCCGAGGCGTAGAGCTCGGGCTCGTGCGTAGCAAACCACATCGCCTTTGGCACAAGCCACTCTGCCGCGTCGCTTCCGCCGGAATAGGCCATGACCGGATGGCGGGACGCGGCAGTTCTGTCCGCCTCCACGGCGGCGCGACAGTCCATCCACAGCAGCGCAGGATGCAACGGCGCGCCGTCGCGCTTGCACACGACGACTGTCGACGCGGTCGTGGCGACGCTGATGCCCGCAATCTCAGGCGAGTCGAGATCGCCCAACAGCCGCCGCGTCGCCTTGCCAAGAGCCTCCCACCAGTCGACCGGCGACTGCTCCGCCCAACCGGGATGTGGGTGGCGCGTCGGATAGCGTTCCTCACTCTCGCCAAGCATCGTGCACAGCTCGAGGTCGAAGACGCCAGCGCGGACGCCGCCAGTCCCGAAATCGAGCCCGAGCAGCCGCGCCATGGCTCAGGGCCGGAACATGACTTTGGAGAAATGCTCGTTGCGGCCTCGGATCGTCTCGAACATTCGTGGCAATTCGGAAAGGGGCAATTCGTGCGTGATCATAAATTCCCACTTCAGCGTGCCGTCGGCGAGCGCGGCGAGGCTGACCGTCCATTCTTTTCCAGGAAACGGCGGGCTGAAGGAATTCCATGAGCCATGCAACGAGACCTCCTGGCGCAGGAGATGCTGGAAAGTCTTGTTTTCGAGCGGAACGTCGCCGACCGGAATGCCGATAAACACGACATGGCCGCCGGGAGCAGCCAGGCTCGTTGCGAGATTGATCGAAGCGGGAACGCCGGCCGCTTCGACGATCAGATCGCATGGCAGATCGGGCGGCGCTTCATGCGCGAGGAACGTGTGCGTCGCGCCGGCTTCGCGCGCCTCTTCGAGCTTCGCCGAAGCCAGGTCGACGGCGACGACTTCCGTGCATCCCATGAGCCGCATCCACTGGATGGCGAAAAGACCGATCGGGCCGCAGCCCACGACGGCGCCGCGCTGGCCCATCGTCGGCGGGGCCTTCCAGATGGCATGCAAGGCGATGGAAGCGGGGTCCGTCATCGCGATCGCCCGCGGGTCGGCGCCCGACGGGGCTTTCAGGAGATTGCTGACCGGCGTCGCGACGAATTCGGCATAGGCGCCGTCCCGGCGGCTGCCGAAATAGTCGTAGTTGCGGCAGCGCGAGAAATTGCCCGTCAGGCATTGATCGCAGGCCCGGCACGGCAGCAGCGGCGCCACGCCGACGAGCTCGCCGATCTCGAAACCGCTCGCGCCCTCGCCGATATCGACGATCTGCCCGGAGAATTCATGGCCGCAGATGATCGGCATCCGATGCGCGCCCTTGGTGAGAAGGCGCGGAATGTCTGAGCCGCAGACCCCGACGGCTGCCACTCGCAGGAGGGCTTCGCCCTCCCTGGCCTCCGGCTTCGGAACGTCCTCTAGCCGGATGTCTCCGGGCTTGTACATCACGGCGGCTTGCATGAAGGGTCCTTTGCGATCGGCTTACGCCCACGCTTTCGCGCGAAGGGTCATGGCCTTGGGGCGAGGGTCGACGTGAAAGCGTCGAGAGCGAGGATGGCGTCGCGTACGCTTGCGACTGAAAGCGGCGCCGCTGAGCGCCATGTCGCCGAGCCGGGCGCGAGCGCCGCCTTCGCGACCCGCTCGATGTCCGCCTTGCTCGCCTTGGCGAGCTTGAGGTCGGCGAGCGACGTCGGCAGGCCAAGCGAACGGCAGAAAGAAGCGGTGGTCTCAATCTCAGCGAAAGGCCGGCCCTCAAGCATCAGCAGACAGAGCGTGCCAAATGCGACTTTTTCACCGTGGTAGAAGTCGTGCGTCTCGTTGAGCACCGTCAGGCCATCATGGACGCCATGACCGCCCGACACGCCGCAATTCTCGAACCCGAGGCCACTAAGAAGGGTGTTCGCTTCAATAATATTCTCGACCGCCTGAGTCAGCGCTCCGCGCTCAACAGCATATTTTGCCGCGACCGCGTCACGCATGAGAACGTCGTGGCAGGCTTTCGCCAGCGCCAACCCGGCGGCGGGCGCCGGAAAGCCGGAGGCGATGTAATTCTCCGAGCAGGTCTCCACGTTGGAGCGCGCTTCGAACCAAGTTGAGAGCGCGTCTCCGACGCCTGCGATGAGAAGCCGGGCGGGTGCTTTGACGATGATCGCGCTGTCGACAACGACGACATCGGGACTGCGAGGAAGCGAGATTGCCTCCTGATAAATGCCGTCGGGCGTGTATCGCACGGCGATCGCGCTACACGGCGCATCGGTCGAGGCGATGGTCGGGACGACAGCCAGC
>DATCEJ010000532.1:0-7580 GCA_036510135.1 Roseiarcus sp.
TAACGTTTATTTTTTCGAAACGAGCATTTTCAAAGGGTTAAGGCCGATTCAAATAAAAAAAATTCCTCTCGGGACGCCGCGCCCGAAATGCCAAAACGCCTGCCGCTCTTGGTCTGGTCATTAGAAATGACTATAGCACACGTTTCAGTTTTTCGCCAGATATTTGCGGATGGCGGATCGCGTCGACCAGCCTCGTGATCACGCATCTGCGAGCCGGGAGCGGAAGCTGCCGGAACGCAACATTTCGCCTTGCGAGCGCCAGCGCGCGAGGCTATCGAGCGCGGCTCGGGATCGGCATTGGCGACTGTCTATCGCTTCGTGCGTCAAGCGGCATAGGGAGAGGCAGCGGTGAAAGGGGACGACATGCAAACTCGAAATGCGCGCCTTCGACGCAAGATCGATGGCGCGCTGAAAACCCGTCCGGAGCTAGAACCCGTTATCAACGGCATCGCGTTGAAGCAGCCTGCAAACGCGTCTCTCGAGCAGGTTCAGGCCAATTTGCAAGAACGGCCGCGCGCCATCATCGAGGCCAAGCCGGAGCTTGATGGCTATTTCGACGCGTGAGCGCCGATGGACTGACCGCGTTTCCGACTATAGCGGTCTCGCTCCTGGGGGTGTCGCCTCGTCCCCCGTGCGGCCTGCGCCGCTCACCGCTTCTGCGCCTCCATAAATTCGCGCACGAGCGCCGCAATTTCATCGGCTTTGGTGTCGAGTGCGAAGTGGCTGGCGTCGAGAACGTGAATTTGAGCGTCAGGCACGTCCTTACGATAGCGTTCCGGCTCGCCTGAATCGAAGGATAAGTCGTGCTTGCCCCAGACTACGAGCAAATGCGGCTGTATTTTGCGCATCCAGGCCTGCCATTTCGGATAGGCGTCGATGTTCGTTCGATAGTCGTAAAAGAGCTCGGTCTGGATATCCGCTTGCCCCGGCTGGCCTAGGAACGCCAGTTCGTCTGTCCAGAGATCCGGGTCATAGGGTTCCGGGTTTGGATCATCGCCCGCATGGCGGGCGCGCGTTGTCGCCAGCGAGAGGAAATTGGCGCGAAACGCGCTCTCGTGGGCGGCGCGGTCCGCCCAGAAGGCGCGACGCGGTTTCCACAGCTCGCCGAGGCCCTCGTTATGCGCGACTGCGTCTTGAACGATAAGCGCCTCCACCCGCTCCGGATGCGCAAGCGCCATGCGGAAGCCCACCGGACCGCCGTAATCCTGCATGTAGAGCGTGTAGCGCGACAAGCCGATCGACTGGGTGAAGTCGTCCATGACGGAGGCGATATGGTCGAAGGTGTAGTTGAACGCTTTTGGGTCCGGCCAATCGCTATGCCCGAATCCCGGATAGTCAGGCGCGACCAAATGGTAGTGGTCGGAAAGCCGGGCAAAAAGCGGCTCGAACATCCGCGATGACGAAGGAAACCCATGGAGCAAGAGGAGCGTCGGCACATTGCTCGGCCCAGCCTCTCTGTAGAAGATGGTGACCCCGTCGACCGTTGTCGTGCGGTAGAAAGTCGGATGTTTCACGAGGTCGTCGCCTCGGGCTGGCAATTGCAGGAAAGCCAACGCGGTACAGGCCGCCAAGGCCACGCGAGACGCCGACCAGAATTGACCCCAGCGGCACAAAAAATGAATCGCCATCGTTCCGCCGAGGACGGCATCCGTCTTGGACGGCCTTTCGGACCTACGGCGCCGTTCCATCCTTGACGCTCATATGGCGAATTTGCGACTAGGCTTATCCGAATGACTCAAAATCCCGCACCGCCAGAATTGAGCGGAAGGCTGACGCTTGTGACCATGCGCAAAATCGTCTGTGCGGGATTTGCCGCGCTGCTGTCGTCCGCGCAGATGTCTTTCGCCCAAGCTCCGATCGACATCTACGCCTACTTTCAAAAAGCGAGCGGCGTCGGCGGCGAGGGCCTCGCGCGGAAGACAAAGACGGTCGATGCGCGAGAGGCGAAGCCCGGCGAAATTGTTGTCACGATCCTCAAAGGGGAAGGCAAGGAAACCCAGAGCCCGCCCGCCAAAGCAGGCGACATGGTGGTTCGCAATCGGTGTCCTGAAAGCGGAAACGAGGAGTTCCTCGTGCCCGGTGCGAAATTCGCCAGCCGATACGAAGGGCCGACCGGATCCGCGAACGAGGGCGGCTGGCGCCCGTATCGGCCGCGCGGCGCCGATATGCGTTTCGTCGTGGTGACTGAAAAGGACGGGGCATTCACGTTCACGGCGCCTTGGGGCGAGACAATGGTCGCGCGTCCCGGCGATGCGATCGTCCAGGACGCCCAGGACCCGAAAGACACCTACAGGGTTCAGAAAGCCGCCTTCACCTGTACCTATGAGGAAATTCGGCCGCTCTCGAAGCGACGAACTTGCCGCTCGACCGGGCGGCTGTGACGCCGTCGGCGACAATCGAAGCCGTTTTCCCTATATGAGCGCCATGTCTTGCCCATATGAACCCAATGTCTCGACCTTATAAGGCACGCTTTTCCGTGGGCCCCGATGATGGACTGGAGATATTGTCAAATAATGTCAATATCTCAATCGAGAAGTGACCGTTTACGACATGCACGATCACCAGATTGGCGGGTTCTCGCAGCAACAGCCCGGGATCAGGCTCAATCAGTTTTTCGAGCGAGCTGGGTCCCGTTGATGTGAGCCGCCTGCCTGAGCGGCCGTCTCGGGGCGCGGCAGACGTTGGTCCAAGTTCGAGCCTTCGTGCGCCCACCATCGAACTTCAGGGCCCTGGTCGACAAACAGCGCCAGACGAGGCGGCCGCGGTCGAATGGGGAAAGCACAATTTTCGCATCAATGCATTGCTCCTGGCTTGATCCGAACGGACTTCGCCCGCGCCTTGTGGGACAATCCCCAGACGTTGAAGACGGTTACCGCGCGGACGCCGCTTGGGCGAATCGATGAGACCGACGAGATCGCCGGGGCCGCTGTCTATCTTGTCTCGAAGGCCGTCCATGACCGGGCAGACCATCGTCATCGATGGCGGCGCGACGATTGCCGGCTGAAGCTGACAATTGCCTCACCCATAAGACAAGCGATGAAGCCGACAGCTCAGGTTGATTCCGACATGGCCGAGAGCGTTTCCTCTGCTTTTGAAGCCATTCCAGGTGCGCTCGATTGCGGCGCGCTCATCATCTGCGATCACGCGTCGAACGCCATTCCTCCCGGTTACGGAACGCTCGGCCTGCCGCCTGAGGCCCTCGACCGCCACATCGCCTATGACATCGGCGCCGCCGACGCGACCCGCGCTCTCGCGGCGCAACTTGGCGCGCCGGCGGTTCTTTCGACCTATTCCCGTCTGCTCATCGACCCGAACCGGGGCCTGGATGACCCGACGCTGGTCATGCGCTACTCCGATGGCGCGATCGTGCCAGGCAACGCCTACATCGACGTCCCGGAGATCGCCCGCCGTAGCGCACGATTCTGGGCGCCTTATCGGCAAGAGGTCGCGGCGACGGTCGATGCGATGATGGCGACCGGCGAGCCGCCGGCGCTGATCTCGATCCATTCGTTCACCCCCGTCATGCGCTCCCTTGCTCGTCCCTGGAAGATCGGCGTCCTGTGGGATCTGGACGGGCGCATTCCGACCCCGCTGATCGAAGCGCTGATCGCGGAACCGGATCTTCGCGATGATGAGGTCGGCGACAACGAGCCCTACGACGGCGCCTTGGCCGGCGATACGATCGACGAGATCGCAACTTCGCGCGGACTGGCCAACGCGCTGATCGAGATCAGGCAGGATCTAATCGCCGAACGGAGCCACGCGGTCGCTTGGGCCGAACGCATCGGCCGCCTGTTGGCGCCCATCATCGCCGATCGGCGGTTGCGTGGACCCGCTGATTTCGGCAGTCGGGCGTGGGCGACAGATCATCGTCGGGGAAAACCCGCTTCCGCAACTTGACGCGGAGAGACGTTCGGCGCGATCCGTCGCCCTCCACGAAACGGGTCGAGGTCAGGGAAATGAATATGGCGAAAGCGCCGGATACGGATGCGATCGGGTCGAGCGAAGTCAACGCCGGTCATCTGCAAGCGTTTATTGAGCGGATCGAGCGCCTTGAAGAGGAGAAAAAGGCGCTCGCCAGCGATATCAAGGAAGTCTACGGCGAGGCCAAAGCGAACGGCTTCGACGTGAAAATCATGCGAAAGATCGTGTCGATTCGAAAACAGGACCGCGACAGCAGACTCGAGGAGGAGACGGTGCTTGACCTTTATCTGGCCGCGCTGGGGATGAGTTGACGGGCGCGCCAAGCCCGTCGGTCTCACCAGCCAAGGGGCGCTCACCCGCGAGGTCGTAATCGCATGGGTCCGAGGCCACGGTTGGCCGGTCGACGATGATCGTGTCACAATGATTTAATCTCAGCGCGCGGCGGGAGCCAGCGGGGCGATGGCAATGGTTGAGCGGCGGTTAGAGGACAGTTTGCGAGCAGCAATCGCGCGCGCCCTCGGCCTTGCGATCTTTTTTGCAGGGCCTCTGTCCTCGACCCCCGCGTGCTTCGCGGATCAAGTTGCGCCGCTTTCGGTCGAGCGCGGCCCGAGACAAACGATGGTGCTCACACAAGGGTTCTCAACGACGATTCACAGCGAGCGCCCGTTCGGAAAGATCTCCATAACCGATCCAGATATTGTCGACCTGGTCTTGCGCACGGACAAGAGCGCGGTCCTTATCCCGCAACGTCTTGGCCGGACGAACATTGATTTTCTGGACGACCACGGGAGCCTGATCGGAAGCATGGATGTCAGGGTCATCCGACAAAGCATCATCGATCGGGTCGTGATTTATAATCGTCCGTCTCTCGGGGCGTATTCGGCGTTCCATTGCGGACCGAATGGATGCGCGCATTTTGAGGAAATGCCCGATAAAGAAGAAGCCCTGTCGCCAAACGCGCCTCAGCAGCGCATTCCGATGGGGGCGCCTCAATAAGGACCCGCGCTCAAGCGCCAAGGCCGTAGTCGCATGTCTGGGCGTCTCTCGGAAAGCGATCAGCTAAGCGACCGGCGGCGTCTGGCGCCCGAAAAGAGCGCTAAGAACACCGCCGGCCGCCGGTGGCGCACGCTCCGGTTAGGGGCGACCGAGCGGCGCGAAAGCTAAGCCTAGGCTCTGCGTATGAGGGTGAACACCACGCCGACAATAACGATAACAACAGCCAACCAGATCAGGAGATGAGCGCCGCCCATGGCGGTGCCGGCTACGCCGCCGAATCCCAAAAACGCCGCCACCAAGGCGATGACGATCAGGACAAGCGCATAATAGATGAGGTTTCCGGGCATCTCGATGGTCTCCACGGGTTGGCGGCGCGTCGGCCGGATCGACTTGTGAACGCCGTAACCGTTGTTTGGTTCCGTCACGCGATCGTCACTGAGCGAAACGTGGATGCAGAATCACTCTGTTCGCGATCGGCTCGCCAGGCCGCAGGCGGTGTGGCGCGAACCGCACGGAACTCGGGCGATTGACTCAAGGCTCGGCCCTACCCGTCAAACGTAAGACGCGATCTCGATCAGGCTGCCGTCCGGATCGCGACAATAGACGGACATCAGCCTGCCCAGGGCGCCTTGCCTCGGCCCGGGACCAGTCACGAGGGCGACGCGCTCAGCCCGCAAATGCTGCACGACCTGCTCCGGCGTCGAGTCGGTCAGGAAGCACAGGTCCTCGCTGCCGACGGCTCCATGGTTGGCGGTGAACCAATCCTCCTTGCTCGCGGCGATGGGCCGCAGGTTGATCTTCTGACAGCCGAATCTCATCGCGGTCCGCGGCGGCTGGCCGGGCTCGGACGGAACGTCCTCACGGATTGTACCGAGCACGCGCGCGTACCATCGAGCCGAGGCCTCGGGGTCCGAGACTTGGACGACCAGATGATCCAGCGCCTGCACTTTCAGGCTCATATCGGGGTTTACCCTTCGCTTCCGCGGCCACGGGCGGCCGCCAGTAACGCAATATTAACCATGATCAGGGACTTTTTGTCTTAGCCTGGGCTGGCTGCTCCCAAGGAATGGCAGCGCGAGAACTGAACTCAAGAAAGAACTCGTCATGGCTAAGACGCCAAGCAGCAACGCAGTCCGGAAAGCCAGCAGCAAAGCGAAATCGAGCAAAAAAGCGCTCTGGCTGCATCAGCCGATCGTTGGCCAGTGGTCGATGTCGCCACCTTGGATGAAGATCTCCTCCGCGAACGCGCCTATGGCGCCTGGATGGCGGAGGGCCGCCCGCATGGCCGAGAACTCGCGCACTGGCGACGGGCCCACCAGGAGCTTCGACGCGAGCCTCAATAGCGCCGCGCGGCGCTCCCGATCAGCCCCTGCGGCGAACCACACTCCGTCGGCTGAGGTCAGCCAGACGTCGGGTTGTCATCAACGAGGGCGTGGCACCGGCATTGACGAATTCTCGATCTCTCGCCTGGGTCTCGCCAATGGAGCATGGCCTCGAGGCAGTGCTCCTCATCCTGCTCGATCTCGGTTACACAGTGCGGCCGGAATTTGGCGAATACGTCGATTTTGAGCCACATCTGCTGCACCCTATGTTTCTCTCCCATCGCGAACATCGGCATCGTCGCCTCCATGTCCCGCCACAGAATCAATGCGGTCCCATCGTCTCCGTTCCCCGATCGGGGCGAAATAATAGCTCCGACGGGCGACCCTCTCCTCTCAAGAGTTATACGCCTCGAGTCAGGCGAACATAATGCGACCCGATGACTAAGGCGCGTCGATTAGGTCATAAGGGCCATCATGTGGTGATGCGGCGCACTTGCTTGCCGTTGCTGCGTAATTGCCGGACTCCTGTCATCCCAATGGGGCCAGGCGATTAGGCGCGCCAGCGCTTCGTGACTTCCTCGCGCACCGGCGTCTCAACCTCGGGCGGCGCCTTCCGGATATAGGCCAGGGCCTGCGCGAACTTCGCGGGGTCTTTACCCTCCAGGGTTTCGAGATATTGCAGCGCGGCGGAGACGGAGAACGGCTCGCCGCCCTTGCCCCACCCATCGAAGTTGCTGGTGAGCGCAGTCCAGATTGCGGCGTCGTAGCCGAGCGACTCGGCCCAGGCGCCAATCGTCGCAACGACCTGCGGATGGCTTTGCATCGCAAAGTCGCTTTGCTTGCCGGAGGCGGGGTCGACGAAACCTATCGCGCTAACGTCTGCAATTCCCTCGCGGAGGCAAAGATTATCCATCGTCGCATCGAGGCCTTCGAGCGCGCTTGGCGCCGAATAAGTCTTGCAGAGCGCGCCAAAGGTCTCGTCGATCGCCAACGTCAGCCGTCCGTCGCCGGAAATGCGACAAAACTCGATCGGCAGGAGCGGCCCGTTGGCGATGAACTTAGTCGCAATTTGCAGATCGCGCGGATCCCACACCAATGATCCCCACGCCAGAACGACACTCTTCACTCGACCCCTCCTTGAAAGCTCCGGCCGACGCAACTTTGGTTGCCGCCTTGATCCTTTGAAGCCCAAATTATCCGCCGCGCTCTTGCCGGGCGCCTGCGGGAGCGGGCATTCAGCGACGCTTCGTTGCTCTGGACTCCGCTTACGCGGGAATGACAGCTGGTCGAAGGCGCTTCCACGTAGAACGCGCGGCGCGGGCGGCGGGATCTCAGGCG
>DATCEJ010000533.1:0-2838 GCA_036510135.1 Roseiarcus sp.
TGCGAGGGACGAACCGGACGACCGCGGTTGCGCCGCGACGCCGACGGGCCGCTTCCGCCGAACAATTGCTGAACTGGAAAAGTCGTGGGCGGCTGAGGCGCGCAATGCGCCCTTCTACCTGTTCGTCACCTGGACGCCGGACGGACCTCGCCTGGGCGCTGAACGTCGCTCGCGCGGAACGGCGGCCGCAGCGAGGACGACCGCCTTCTGGCGCTGCTGTCCGTGGCGCACGCCCGCGATGTCCCGGCGGACCCGCTGAAGCACCTCGCCTGGGCGGAGAGGGAGTTTCATCGCGGCGACCTCGCCAAGTCGGCGATGCATGTCGCTCTGACGGGGCTTCCCGCCCTTGTCGGAAGCGAAGCGGCGCGTCGGCTTCACATCGCCGCCGGCATCCTCGACCATGGCTTTCTGACGCCAATGGGTCTCATGAAGCCTGCGGCTTCGATTGCCGCGCGCTGGAAGGGCTGGTGAAATATCACGAGGACCAGCCGCGCGCGCCGAAGGGCAGTCCGGACGGCGGACAATGGACGCGGGATGGCGGCGGCGGCGCTTCGCCTGCGCACCATGAGCGATCCGAGGACAGCGGCGTCGCCGTCGTGCTCCCGGAGGGGTGCGAGGAAGAATGGAATTCGGCGCTGGAATATTGCGCCAAGCTCTTGGAGCTGCCTAATCCCCCGAGAGGCCTTACAGGCGGTCATGCGACGCCCGAAGGTTGTGCAAAGGGTTTCGTCAGCGAGCGATGCGGCGGAAATCGCGTCTAAGGGGTGCGGCGATGGGTTTCAACGAAGACATGTTCGCCCTGCTAAAGACGAAACAATGGGGGGCTTGCCACCAAAGGATCGCTCAGGAAGAGCGGGTCGATACGCGTGAGGCACGGGTGTCTACAGCGCTTTGGCGCGCCACGATTTTCGAGCGCGAGAATCGCTACGACGATGCACTCCGGACCCTCGATGCGATTCAGCCCGAAGTTTTTACGCAATGTGGCTTGCTTTGGGAGCGAGCGAAAATCCTCTACCGGATGGGCAAATACCCCGCGGCGATCGAGACGCTGCACGATGCGCCTTTCGGGGCGGAAATCGATACATTCCCCGGCATCACCTACGAGGCGATCTTTCTGTATTGCTACCTGTTGAAGAAGAGTGGCCATGAGGCACCGCTGAACCTTCTCACCACCCTGCCGGACGATTTCGGCACGCGCTTCTATGAGAGGCGGAGGCTCACGAAAGCAGACCTCCTGCCGGCCGGCGCCTCAGCGCCCCCGACTTGAGCGACGCGAGCGATCTCGTCAGCGAGCGGTGCGGTGGAAATCGTGTCTGAGAGGGCAGCCGATGAGCTTTAGCGAAGAGATGCTCGCGCTTCTGAAGACTCGGGACTGGGAGGCCTGCCATCGGCGAATTGATCGGGAGCAGCCTGGCGAGGCGCGGGAGGCGCGCGTCTCGATCGCGCCTTGGCGCTCGACGGTGTTCGAATGGCAAGGGCGCTACGATGATGCGCTAGGGACCCTCGATGCTGGCCGAGCCGACGTTTTCACCCGATGCGGGGACTTGTATCAGCGCGCGGAAATTCTCTGCAAGATGGGCAAATTCGCCGACGCCATTGAGACATTGCGAAACGCGCCGTTCGGCGCCGAGATCGATACGTTTCCGGCTTTGACCTACGAAGCGATCTTTCTCTACTGCTATCTGTTGAAAAGAAGCGGCCGCGAGCCGCCGCCGAATCTTGTCGCGGCGCTGCCAAAAGACTTCGTCACGCGAACCTGGGACGGAAAGAAGGTCGGGATTGCCGACCTTGCGCCGCCGGACAGCGGTTCGAGGCCCGCGACTTGAGCCGCGCGGGCGATTTCGTCGGCGAGCGATGTGGCGGAAATCGCCTCTGAGAAAGGCGGTGCGATGGGCTTCAGTGAAGACATGTCGCTCGCCAAAACTCATGGCTGGCAGGTGCGTCACTGCCGAGAGGGACGAGCGCGGGCGTTTGAGGGGTTCGTCACAACCCGGTGCGCGAGCTGAGGCGGAGCGAGATTTTTTTTATTTGAATCGCTCGTAACCCATTGACAACTCTCGATTCGAAAAAATAAACGTTAGTAAATGCAAGCACTTTTACTAACGTTTACTATCGTTTAAGCGCTTTTATTGGCGTTTAGTTTGCGAGGAATTCGCGGTCTGGTTGTATTCATGGCCCCGGCGCCGGCTGGACGCGGCGTGACGGCGCTATCGGCCTTGGACCTTCAGCGCCTTGTCGAGGCGCGGATAGACTCGCCGCGCATTGCCTTCGTAGACCTTGTGGCGATCCTCGGGGCTGAGGTTCTGGGTCGCCTCGATGTAGCGCTTGGTGTCGTCGTAGTAATGGCCGGTTTCGGGGTCGATTCCCCTGACCGCCCCGATCATTTCGCTGGCGAACAGGATGTTGTCGACCGGGATCACCTTGGTCAGAAGATCGACGCCCGGCTGATGATAGACGCAGGTGTCGAAGAACACGTTCTTGAGCAGTTGCTCCGTGAGCAGCGGCTTCTTCAGTTCCTGGGCGAGCCCGCGATAACGGCCCCAATGATAGGGCGCGGCGCCGCCGCCGTGCGGGACGACGAAGCGCAGGGTCGGGAAATCCTTGAACAGCGCTCCTTGGATGAACTGCATCACCGCGGTCGTGTCGGCGTTGATGTAATGGGCGCCGGTGGTGTGGAAACAGGCGTTGCAGCTCGTCGAGACATGCACCATCGCGGGGATGTCCCACTCCACCATCTTCTCATAGATTGGATACCAGTGCCGGTCGGTCAGCGGCGGGCTCGTCCAGTGGCCGCCGGACGGATCGGGGTTGAGATTGATGGCGACGAAGCCATAGTCC
>DATCEJ010000534.1:0-10389 GCA_036510135.1 Roseiarcus sp.
GTTCGAGCGAGACGCGCTTCAGATTGCCGGCGGCCGCCTGCACGATGAGCTTGCCGACTTCCGTCGAGCCGGTGAAGGCGATCTTGTCGACGTCGGGATGATTGGCGAGCGCCGCGCCAGCAGTCTCGCCGTAGCCGGTGACGATGTTGACGACGCCGTCGGGGATGCCTGCTTCCGCGAGCAGTTCACCGAAGCGCAATGCGGAGAGCGGCGTCTGCTCGGCGGGCTTGAGCACGATCGTGCAGCCCGCGGCGAGCGCCGGCGCGAGCTTCCAGGCCGCCATCATGAGCGGGAAGTTCCACGGGATGATCTGCCCGACCACGCCGACCGGCTGGCGCAGCGTATAGGCGTGCCAGGCGCCCGGGCTCGACACCGGAACGGTCTCGCCCCCAAGTCGCGTCGACCATCCGGCCATGTAGCGGAACATATTGATCGAGCCGCCGACGTCGTCGCGGCGCGCGTTGGTGACCGGCTTGCCGTTGTCGAGCGCCTCGATCTCGGCGAATTCGTCAGCGTGCTTTTCGAGGAGGTCGCCGAGGTTCCACACAAGCCTCGAGCGCTCGGCCGGCGAGATGCGCGACCACGGGCCGGTTTCAAACGCCTTGCGCGCAGCCTTCACCGCAAGGTCGATGTCTGCTTTGTCGCCCGCCGGAACATGGGCGATGATCTCTTGCGTCGCCGGATCCTCGACCTCGAACGTCTTGCCGCTCATCGCCTCGACCCATTTGCCGTCGATCAGCATGCGATGCTTCTTGGCCAGAAACGCCTTCGAGTCTTTGCCAAGCTTCGGTTTGGAAACGGCGATGTTCATGACGTCCTCCCGGGTTGGAGTTGATAAGATCAGAGCTGATGGGATCGCTATATCCAGAAGAATACACCGCTGGACATTCGGCGTCCAGCCGCCATCAGCTCGGGTCACGAATGCCGACTCTAACTTGACAATTGGACAGCTGTGTTTATTAATCCCTTAGCGAGGCCGTTATAATTCGGCTTTACGGGCTTCTTTGTCGCCTGCGACCGCAACGCACACAGCGGTGGATGGGTGAGTCAGGCGTCCGATCGGGGGTTGAACGATGTTCCGCGGGCCGCCATTTGGCGGCCCTCTTTTTGTTGCGAGGCAGGAAGATTGGCGCCGCTTCAAGCCGCCTTGCGCCGGGCCGCTTCCGCATGAAACAGCGGAAGCTCAGTCGCCAGCGCGTGCGCCACGCTGGGTCTGGCGCGGGTGGAGTCATAAGGAGTTGAATCCGAATGGCCTCGCAAGTCCCCAACGGCGGCTAGGGAAGTTTTGGATGCACCGCGTTCCGGGTTAAGCAAGTTAGGTTTTGAATTGATTGTCGTTTGCGATAATTCACGATTCAGCGAACCAATCTTCTTAAGTTCATCAATATTCTCGATGAACATCTTTTGATTACGTGTTAATTCGACGTTGCAAGACGATAGCGTTACGTGCGGTGAGCTTGAGAAGCCATATCGACCAAAGACGGTGTTCACGTCAACAGTGGTAGCGCCTTTACTTACCGCCGGAGAATTATCGTCTCCCGCAAACACTGGACCGATCAGAGCAGCGGTTAGCACGACGGCAGGCATTGAAGTTCGCATGCTGTTCCCTCCGCAGCACCTTAATCAACTCTATTATTCGGAGTGCGACGGGATAAGCTCACGAGCTGTCGGCCTTTTCAATATCTCTATAATCGCGACCAGCTAGAGGCGGTGAGTCTTTAGGCGACGTAGGAATATCCCATTGACATATCCCAAGTGGGCGCCAACATCTTGCGGCAGGAGGCGTCGCCATGACTCGCACCAAACTCTTTCTATCGAATCGCTCGCAGGCCGTGCGTTTGCCGAAAAGCCTGGCGTTCCCGGATAGCGTCAAGGAAGTCAGCATCGTGCAAGAAGGCGCCCGGCGGGTGATCGTGCCGTCGAACGCCGTCTGGGACGATTTCTTCGACAGTCCCGGCGTCGATCTTCCCTCGCGCGACCAACCGGTTCTTCAGGATCGCGAACCGCTTTGATGCTGAGGTTCCTGCTGGATACGAACCTTTGCATCCGCGTCTTGCGCGATCGGACGCCTTCACTTCGCGAAAGATTCAATCTTGAAGGGGAATCGTTGGCGATCTCGGCGATCGTGTTGACGGAACTCCTGCACGGCGCCGCCAAATCAGCGCGCCCGGACGCCAACCGCCGGGAGGTCGAGAACTTCGCTGCCCGGCTGGAGGTGCTGCCTTTCGACATCGCGGCGGCGCATCACGCCGCCGACATCCGCGCGACGCTCGAGCGCCAGGGTCGAACGATCGGGGGGTACGACATTCTGATCGCCGGCCACGCGCGCAGCCGCGCGCTGATCGTCATCACCGGCAATCGCGGCGAGTTCGACCGGGTGCCCGGCCTACAGTGCGAGGACTGGGGATAGAGCTCCACCCTTCGCTTCGAGCGCTCCCCTTTCAAGCCGCCTTGCGCCGGGCCGCTTCCGCATGAAACAGAGGAAGCTCAGTCGCCAGTGCGTGCGCCACGCTCGGCCGTAAGCGCATCCGCTCGAGATAGGCCTTCACGTTGGGATAGACGGAGAGGTCGATCTCCGGTGTCGCCCGCGTCCAGTTCAGCACCGTTGTCAGATAGCCGTCCGCGACGCTGAACCGGTCGAGCAGGAATTCCCTGTCCTTCAACTGCGCGTCGAGATAGGCGAGGCGCGGCGCATATTTGCTTAACGTCCAGGCCTTCACTTCGGGGGGCGTCTTGTCGCCGAGCAGCGGAGTCATGAGCCCCTTGTGAAGTTCGGCGCCGATGAAGCTCAGCCATTGCCGAAGCTTTGCTCGCCCGACGCGGTCGGAACTTGGCGGCGCGAGCTGCGCCTCCGGATATTGCTCGGCGATATATTGCAGGATGGCGGAATTCTCGGTCAGCACGGTTCCGTCGTCGAGTTTTAGCGCCGGCACGTAGCCGAGCGGATTGACGCTCCGATAGTCCTCGCCCGTCGACAACACCCGCCGCGCGTGGGTGTCGACCTCGACGAGACCGATGGCGGCGCCGGCCTCGGCCAGCGCGATGCGAGCCGACATCGAGCAGGCGAGCGGGGCGAAATAGAGTTCCATGGATTCCTCCGTTGCAATTTTTGTACTCTCTCGCATAGAATAGGTGCAGTCAAGAGTTTTATTCAATATGGTACAAAAATCTGCTGGCAAGGTTCCCAAACCCGCCTTGCGAGGCCGCGGCCGCCCCCGCGCCTTCGAACCCGAGACGGCGCTCGCGCAGGCGATGGACGTCTTTTGGAGCGATGGTTTCGCCGCCACCTCGCTCGACGACATCAGCGCGGCGACCGGCCTGAACCGGCCGAGCCTGTACGGCGCCTTTGGCGACAAGCGCGCGCTCTATCTGCAAGCCTATGGCCAGTATCGAAAGCGCGTGAACGAGTCCTTCGCGCCCCTGTTTGCAGCGCGCGAGCCTCTCCGCGTGAAACTGAGGCGCATCCTGACCGCCGCGCTCGACCTTTATCTCAGCGGCCCGGACGGCCCGCGCGGTTGCTTCACGGTGCTCAGCGCCGCCTCCGACGTGATCTCGGATCCGGATCTTCACACCCTTGTCTCCGAGGCGATCGAGAGCACGGATCGAACGTTCGGGCGGCTGTTCGCCGAGGCGCGCGCGGCGGGCGAATTGCCGAAGAGCGCCGATTCCAGGCGCCTCGCGCGCATGGCGTCGGCGACCATCCATACGTTGTCGGTCCGGGCGCGCGCCCGCGTTCCGCGCGCCGAAATCGAGCCCATCATCGACGATGCGGTCGTAACGATCTGCGGGGCCGACAGCGTCTAGACGCCGCCGGCTTCACCACTTCGGACGGGCCGGCCAGCTCAATTTCGATAGCGCGGCCTTTGCCGCTTGACAAACATACCAACTGGTGGGTATCCAAGACGAATGAACACGCACCGGCTAACAGCGAGCGTCTCGTCGGGCTCACCAAACGGCGCATTCCTTCGCCATTTCGCCGGCAAGGAAGCCTACGCCATCGCTGCGGCGGAACACCCGGCGCCCCAGAGCGTTGGCCTGCCCCGCTTAACGCCTTGTCCAAGGAGGAAACGACGATGACCGAGCAGACAATCACGCCCTGTCTCTGGTTCGATTTCAACGCCGAAGAGGCGGTCGCCCACTACCTGTCGATCTTTTCGAACAGTCGCATTCTGTCGACCGCGCGCTACGGCGAGTTCGCGGCCGGCCGGAAAGGCGCCGTGATGACGATTTTCTTCGAGATCGATGGCCAGCGATTCCTGGCGCTCAACGGCGGCCCGCAGTACAAATTCACGCCGGCGCTCTCGCTGATGGTGAATTGCGACACCCAGGCTGAGATTGACGCGCTATGGCAGAAGCTTGCCGAGGGTGGCGAGCACATCGAGTGCGGCTGGCTCACCGACAAATTCGGCGTCTCCTGGCAAATCGTGCCACGCGTTCTGCCCGAGCTTCTGGGTGGCGACGCTGAGCGGACCGATCGCGTCATGCGAGCGGTCATGAGCATGAAGAAGCTCGACATCGCGCAAATGGAAGAGGCCGCGTCGGCGCACTAGGCGCCGAGCGTACAATCGGCCGACACATTCGGGGCCCACACTAGCGCTTTCTGCGGCGCCGCGTCACGAAGAACGCGACAGTCGATTGCAGCAGGCGTCCGCGCCACTTTGAAGGAGGAAACCATGGCCAACGCTAATCAATCGGACGTGCGCGGCAAATTCGTCTGGTACGACCAGATGTCGAACGATCTTCCGGGCGCCGAAAAGTTCTATTCCAAAGTCGTCGGCTGGACGCTCGCGCCCAACACGATGAACGCCCAAGCTTACACGCTGCTCCAGGCCGGCGAAACCATGGTCGGGGGCCTGATGCCAATTCCCGAGGACGCGGCGAAGATGGGCGCGCGCCCGGCGTGGATGGGCTATATCGCGGTCGATGACGTCAAGGCATACGCCGACAAGGTGAAAGCCGCGGGCGGCGCGATCCATCGGCCGCCGACTGAAATTCCCAACGTCGGAATTTTTGCCGTCGCCGGCGATCCGAGCGGCGCGGGATTCATGCTGTTCAAGGGCGATGGCGACCAGACGCCGGCGCAGGATCCGACGAAGCCTGGCTACATTGGTTGGCACGAGTTGCACGGCGGCGACCCCGAGAAGTCGCTTGCCTTCTATTCCGGCCTGTTCGGCTGGACCAAGGGCGATGCCTTGGATATGGGCCCCGTGGGGACCTACCAGATCTTCAACATCAACGGCCAGATGGCCGGGGGCATGATGAAGAAGATGGAGCAGGAGCCTGCTCCGCATTGGCTCTATTACATCACTGTCGATGCGATCGATGCGGCCCAGGATCGGGTGAAGTCGGCGGGCGGCCAGGTGATCCACGGACCCGTGCAAGTTCCCGGCGGAAACTGGATCATTAACGGCATCGATCCGCAAGGCGCCATGTTCTCGCTCGTCGCGCCCAAGCGGTAGGTCTATCGGCCCATTCCGCTGAACAAGGCGGCTCGCGCCGACGCTCTCGGTGCGGGCCTTTCCCAGGTCAGGAGATCAGACAATGACCGCTCAAACTCCGGTCCTCAAATCCGCCGCCGAACTCGCCCGGCTCAAGGCGGTGCATTTCCCAAACGAGAGCGCCGAATATCGCGGCGCGCGCACGGCGCTGCTGGCGGAAGAGATTGAACTTCGCCGCCACATCGAGCGCGTCGCGGCTCAGCGACGTGCGTTGCCGCCCGGTGGAGCGGTGATTGGCGATTATCGCTTCGAAGGCGAAAAAGGAGCGGTGGATTTCGCGGGATTGTTCGGGGACAAAGAAACACTCGCCATCTACAGCTACATGTTCGGGCCTGAGCGCGATCGGCCGTGCCCCATGTGCACGAACACGCTCGGCGCCTGGGCGGGCAATGCGGCGGACATCGGACAGCGCATCGCACTCGCGGTCGTCGCACGTTCGCCAATCGAACGTCTCATGGGGTGGAAACACGATCGCGGCTGGCGTGACCTTAAGCTCTACAGCGACCTCAACGGGGCCTATTCCCGCGACTATTTCGGGCTCCTGCCGAATGGTTCGGAAGTGCCGTCCTTCAATGTGTTCACGCGCCGTGACGGAACGATCCGCCACTTCTGGGGCGGCGAGATGACGCAGGCGACCGCGGACCCCGGGCAGGATCCGCGCGGCGCGCCCGACCCGGCGCCGTTGTGGATGATGCTCGACTGCACGCCGGAGGGTCGCGGCGCGGATTGGTATCCGAAGCTCGAATACGTTTAGCATTTGGCAAACTGATCGGAGGAAACGATGCGCGTGATGGTGATCGTCAAGGCGACGAACGAGAGCGAGGATGGCAAGCTGCCGACGCCCGAGCTGCTCGAGCAGATGGGAGCGTTCAACCAGCAGCTCAAGGACGCCGGGATTTTGGTTGAGGCGGATGGCTTGAGGCCGAGCGCCAAGGGCGCGCGCGTCGCTTTCTCTGGCCAGAACCGCTCGGTGACCAAGGGTCCGTTTCCCAACGTCCACGACCTCGTGGCCGGCTATTGGATCTGGAAGGTCCACGATCTCGACGAGGCGATCGACTGGGTCAAACGCTGCCCCAATCCCATGTTCGGCCCGTCGGTCATCGAAATCCGTCCCCTTTATGAAATGGAAGACTTCGACCGATCGAAGTAGGCGTGAAAGACTTGGCCCGTGGCCGGTAGACTTGGCCCGTGGCCGGTGTGCGCAACGGCCTGCGGCGGTCTCGCCATTCCCGCGCAAGCGGGAATCTAGAGGATAGTCAGTCACTTACCGGATGCCGCGTGCGCCGGCATAACCGGCGATGGCGCCGGCTGACCGCGTGCTGGTCCACGTTCTTCTTGCTCTTGTCATCGCAGCGCCAGCGAATAGCATTAGCGACGCTTACGACATGCCTTCACATCGAGGGCGGAAGCGTTCAAAACGGCGCCAGATGGCAAAAGCAAAAACACCGACCACCGCCGCGTTCGTGAGCCAAAAAGGGGGGGTCGGCAAAAGCACGCTGGCCCGGTTGCTGGCGGTCGGCGCGATCCATCGCGGGCGAAAGACCCTGCTCGCGGACTTCGATCTCGAGCAATTGACCTGCGTCGAATGGGGGGCGCTCAGAATGCGCGCGGGCCTCGAGCCGGAGGTCGACACGCGCGCGTTCAAGAGCCTGAAGAAATTGCGCCGCGAGGACGGCGTCGCCGATTTCATCGTCGCCGACACGCGCGGTCTTGCCGACGATCTGTCGACCGAAATCGCCGAGGATAGCGACGTCGTCTTTCTGCCGACCGGCGTGTCGGGCGACGATCTGCGCCCCACGCTTGCGCTCGCGCGCAAGCTCGCGCGTCGAGGCGCGGAGGGACGCCTCGTCATCGTCTTGTCGAAGGTTGGCCGCTCCGAGACGCAGTTCTCGAAGGCGGTGGACGCGATCGAGGACGCCGGCTTTGAACTTCTCAGCGAACATTGGCCCCAGCGCGACGGCTTCCAGGCCGACCTCGATTCCGGCCGCGCTGGCCGCGAGGCGCGCAACCCCTATCTGCGCGAGATCGCCGAGCGGATGGAGGAGGCCCTCTGGACGCGCACGATGAAGGCGAAGCCGCGTTGATGAACCGCCTGAGCGGTCCACGTTACGGCTGCGCCAATATGAAGAGGCGCCGCGACCGCAACAAAACTCCCCCGTCCGGCAGAGCCGGATAGGCCTCGCGCAATTCGGCGGCATAGCGATCGAGAAACCCGCGACGGTCGGCCTCATCCAGCGCCGACAGGAAAGGCGCAAGACTTGTCGTCTCCATCCATTCGACGATCGCCGCGACACCCGCCATCTCGTGGAGGTACGTCGCTTCCCAGATATCGACCGCGGCGCAGATCGGACTGAGGAGAGCGTACAGGTCTTCCATCGCTTCGTTGAATGGCCGCGTCTTGGCGATCGGCAGGAGGGTCTTCGCCCACGGCCCGTCGGCGGCGATCATTCGCATCAGCGCGCGGCTTGGCTCGTACAAATCGTTGGGAAACTCGACTGCGAGGCATCCACCCGCCGTGACCATGCCGACCAGCATGGGCAACAGCCTTGGCAGCGATGACACCATTTCCAACGAGCCGTTCGAACAGATCAGGTCGAACTTGCGATCCACGCTGAGGCGGCAGCGGCACGGACCTGGAGCCTCATCGGTCAACTGCGAAAGGTCGAACGCCTCGATCTCCGCATCGGGAAAGCGGCGAGCGAGCAGCGCCCTCATCGAGCCTCGTCCCTTGTAGACATCGGCAATGCGGCGAGGCGCCCGATCGGGAACTCGGCGCATGAGATCCAGCGCCGCCCTCATCCGATGCTCCTGCAGCGAACGGCCGGACTCGTTTCCGCCTGAGGCGCGGTCATTCATTCGGTTTCGTCAGATCGGTCCCGGCCAAAAATTGAAGCGCCCTCCCGCGCTGAGCCACCGGTCTTGAACCGGCGGCTCGCACTCAAAAACGTCAATAACGATGCGGTCGTTAAGTCGCAGGCTTCATCGACATGATGTCCATCTTGCCGCCGGCCTTGCTGTAACTCACCGTTACCTTTTGACCGACCTTGAAGTCGGAAAGCTTCACGGTCTTGGGCGCCATGTAACTCGAGCCATTGTCGAGCGTGACCATATCCTTGGTCATATCAACGCTTTTGATCTTGCCCGTGGCGTCGGCCGCGTAGGCGAGGGACGCCGAGCCAAGCAGCGCCGTCGCCAAGACGGCGCCTACAAACATTCGCATAGGGCTTCTCCATTGTTCGTAGAAGCGCGACTCCGTCAGAAGGTGAACTCCGAAGGCGTCGCGCCTGGCGACAGCGTATGCGGCTCAGCCTCACGTCGCGCTGGCCGAGAAATTAAATCTTGTTCATCGACGCGAGGCGCTCTGAATTCGCAGTGCTCGGGCAAACGCAATCGCGAATTCGATGTCTTAAGATTAATCAGCCGGCCAATTTCCCGATAGCCGGCGAAGCGCATTGTCTCGCCCTCGACCGCCGGAAAGCGGTCGCTCGCTTGCGGCGCGAATCGCCGTTCGTGGGGGGTGGCGGTGATGATGCGGTCGAAGTTCAGCCCGAGGGAAATCGTCCAGAGGCTTCAGATGGTCGAGACATTGACAGCGGACGGCTTACCCGTCGTGGAAGCGCTTCGCTCGGTCGGGATGCGCGAAGCGGAATACGACCGCTGGCGGGTCGAATACAACGGCCTGAGGCGGACGCTTGGCCCGCTGTTGTCCGCCGCGCCGAAGCCCGCGAACAAAATCCGCCGCACCGCTTCCACGAAGCTGCGCAAGCCCCCCATGTAACTCGCTTGTGAAGTGAGGCTGCTTTCTCCGGATTGTCGACGGGCCGCGCGCCATGCGATGGTGCGCGTGCAGCCGCTTGACACTGTCGCTACCTGCGCGGCTGCGTGAGCCAACGACAAAAGGGGGGTCTTTGAATGATCTATGAGCTTCGCGTTTATCGCTGCTTGCCCAATCGGCTGCCGGCGTTACTGAAGCGATTCGAAACTCAGACGTTACGGATATGGGAGAAGCATGGCATTCGACAGGCTGGGTTCTGGACGACAATGATCGGCGAATCGAATCAGGACCTCACTTACCTGCTGGCGTGGGAATCCCTTGCCGAGCGCGAGAAGAAATGGGCTACGTTTCAGACTGATCCTGAATGGATTGCCGCGCGCGACGCGAGCGAGAAGGACGGACCTATTGTCGCCACCCTCGCGAGCTCGTTCCTGCAGCCGACGTCTTTCTCGAGCGTGAAGTAAGAGGCTTTCCGCCGCCGGATTAGCGGCGGCGGAACCTTTCAGGCTGCGCGGCCCCGGAACATGCGGACGATCCAGATCAACACGCAGGCGCCGATAAACCCGAGGATCAGGTAGGCGATCCATCCGCCCCCGACAGAGATGTTAAAAGCACTGAGAATGGCGCTGGCGATCGCCGCGCCGACGATCCCGAGCACGATATTCATCAGCATGCCGGTATCGCTTTTCATGAATAGCTCGGCCAGCCAGCCAGCAATTCCGCCGATGATGATGGCCGCGATCCAACCGATTTCAACATTCGAGGTCATGGCGCGTCTCCTCAAAACGAAGGGCCGCTCTGCACCCGTCTTGAGCAGAGGGCAGCTCCCTTTCCAAGGTGGATCAGATCGACGCGTTTAGTCAACTTGAGTCGGCGCAAGCGGACAGGCGTCTCAGGTGTTTTGGCTATCCTACGATCTCATTGCCGGCGAAGAACTGCGCGATCTCTTGCGCCGCCGTCTCCGGCGCGTCGGAGCCGTGAGCGGAATTCTCGCCCATCGACAGCGCGAAGTCCTTGCGGATCGTCCCGGCCGCGGCTTTCTCAGGATTGGTCGCGCCCATCACGTCGCGATAGCGCTGGATCGCGTCCTCGCCTTCGAGCACCTGCACGACGACG
>DATCEJ010000535.1:0-17766 GCA_036510135.1 Roseiarcus sp.
CGTCAAGGTCGGCGACAAGGTGTCGATGGGCTCGCTGGTCGGGAAGCTCGACTCCAGTGGGCAAGCTGCGCAGGCTTCGTCGGATCAGGACGACGAGGCGGATGCGAAGGAAGAAGAGGATGCCGCAGAAGCGCCCGAAACCTCGCCCGTTGCGCCAACCGATTTACCGCCCCGGCCGCCGAAGGCAGGGGCGGGCCCCGCGCTTCCTGATTTCTCTGGCGTCTTCGCGGGGCCAGCCGTTCGACGGCTGGCGCGCGAACTCGGCCTCGATCTGACCCTGGTCAAGGGGACGGGCGAAAAGGGCCGCATCACCCGCGAGGACTTGAAGGCGGCGCTTGCCAAGGGGACGGCTGCGCCTGCAGGCGGCGGCGCGCTGCCCTCGGTGCCGCAGGTCGACTTCGCCAAATTCGGTCCAATCGAAACTGTCCCGCTCTCGCGCATCAAGAAGATTTCTGGCCCGCGGCTCCACGCCTCCTGGGTCAACATTCCGCACGTCACGCATACGGATGAAGCGGACATCACCGATCTCGACGCGTTCCGAAAAGCTCTCGACGAAGACGCGAAGAAAGACAAATCAAAGCCTTATCGCGTATCGCTGCTGCCGCTTCTCATGCGGGCGGCGGTCTCGACGCTAAAGGCCTTCCCTAATTTCAACTCTGCGCTCAGTCCGGGCGGCGACTCTTTGATTTTGCGGCGCTATTGGCACATCGGCGTCGCTGTGGACACGCCCGATGGCCTCGTGGTCGCGGTCGTCAAGGACGTCGACCAGAAAGGCGTTATCGACATCGCCCGTGAGCTTGGCGCTCTCTCGGAAAAGGCGCGCGCCGGCAAGCTCTCGCCGGCCGAAATGCAAGGCGCGACCTTCACCATCTCTTCGCTGGGGGGCATTGGCGGCACAGCCTTCACCCCGATCGTCAATGCGCCCGAAGTGGCGATTCTCGGCGTCGTGCGGTCTAAAATGGCGCCGGTTTGGGATGGAACAGCCTTTCAGCCTCGTTTGATGCTGCCCCTATGCCTATCTTACGACCACAGAGTGATCGACGGCGCGGCTGGCGCTCGCTTCATGCGCCATCTCGCGGGCCTTCTGGAGGACATGCGGCGCATTATTCTATGACCGCAGCCCGATAGAGAGACAGGCATGGCGAAAGAAATCCGGCTCCCCGACATCGGCGATTTCAAGGATGTGCCGATCATTGAAATCCTCGTCACGCCCGGGCAGAGCGTCCGCAAGGACGAGACGCTCCTGACGCTCGAAAGCGACAAGGCCAGCATGGACGTGCCCGCGCCCGAGGATGGCGTGATCGGCGAGATTCGCGTCAAGGTCGGCGACAAGGTCACCCAGGGCGACGTACTGGCGACCTATTCGGGCGGCGAGGAGACGCCGAAGGCCGCGGCGCCGAAGACCCCCAAGGCTGTCTCTCCGGCTGCCGACGCTAGAGGCGAAGGCGTCGAAATCCAGGAGCCTGCTCCGAAGGCCGCTGCGCCGGCGGGTCCCCCGCCCAAGCCTACGGCCGATCCTGGCGGTCAGGCGGATTTCGAGGCCGATATCCTGGTTCTGGGCGCCGGTCCCGGCGGCTACACGGCCGCCTTCCGCGCCGCCGATCTGGGCCAGAACGTGGTTCTGGTCGAGGCGCGACCGGCGCTCGGCGGCGTGTGTCTTAACGTCGGCTGCATCCCCTCCAAGGCGCTGCTGCATGTCGCCAAGGTGGTCGACGACGCCAAGGCGATGGGTTCGCACGGCGTGAGCTTTGGTCCGCCGACATTCGACCCTGCCGCGATCCGCGGCTGGAAAGACGGCGTGGTCAAGAAGCTCACGGGCGGCCTTACCGGCTTAGCGAAGCAACGCAAGGTCAAGGTCGTCTTCGGGGAGGGCAAGTTCACTTCGGCGAACACGCTGCGCGTTGAGACGGCAGAAGGGGCGCGCGTCGTCCGCTTCAACAAGGCGATCATCGCCGCCGGGTCCGAACCGGCCGCGCCGGGGTTCATTCCCACGGATTCCCGCATCTGGGATTCGACCGCGGCGCTCGAGATCAGTTTCATCCCCAAGCGCATGCTGGTCCTTGGCGGCGGCATCATTGGGCTTGAGATGGCGACTGTCTATCATGCGCTCGGCGCCGGCATCACCGTCATCGAAATGATGGACCAACTGATGCCGGGGGCCGATCTGGACATCGTGGCCCCGCTCGCCAAGCGCGTTGGCCGGCTCTACGACAAGGTCCTGCTGAAGACGAAAGTGACCGCCGTCCAGGCGGAGCCGGACGGGCTCAAGGTCAGTTATGAGGGTCCCGACGGCGCGAAGACCGAGACGTTCGACGCCATGCTGGTCTCCGTCGGGCGACGTCCGAATGGAGCGCGCATTGGCGCGGCTGCCGCGGGCGTGGCCGTCGACGAGCGCGGCTACATCGCCGTAGACAAGCAGATGCGGACCGGCGTGCCGCACATCTTCGCCATCGGCGACATCGTTGGCCAGCCGATGCTGGCGCATAAGGCCACGCATGAGGCCAAGGTCGCGGCGGAGGTCGCGAGCGGACACAAATCTTCGTTTGACGCCAAGGCGATACCCTCGGTTGCTTACACCGATCCGGAAGTCGCCTGGGCAGGCGTCACGGAGACCGAAGCCAAGGCGAAGGGGATCAAATACGGCAAGGCCGTCTTCCCCTGGGCCGCGAGCGGGCGCTCGCTCTCGCTAGGCCGCGACGAGGGTCTGACCAAGACCCTGTGGGACGAAGAGACCCAGCGTCTCATCGGCTGCGGCATTGTCGGGGCGAACGCCGGCGACCTCATTTCCGAGGCGGCGCTGGCGATCGAGATGGGCGCCGAAGCCGAAGACATCGGCCTCACCATTCATCCGCACCCGACGCTCTCGGAGACTTTCGCCATGTCGGCCGAAGCCTTTGCCGGCACGCTGACCGACCTCTACATCCCGAAGAAGAAGTAGCGCGAGCGCCATAGCCAAAAACATGGGGAGCGATCTTCTCGACCGGATGCGCGCGAATCCGGCGTCGGGCTGGAGCATCGCCGACGTCGAACGTGTGTGTCGGACCTACGATGTAAAGGTGCGCTCCGCCGTCCGGCGGCGGCTCGCACTTTAAGGTCTCTCACGCTTCCCAACGCGAAATCCTCACTGTGCCCTTTCGCCGCCCAATCAAGCCTGTATAGGTTCGGAAGCTCGTACGGTTTATCGACGCCGTAAGGAATTCGAATGGGAAAGCCTGACTACGCGGTCGTAATTGAGCCGCTTGCCGAGGAAGAGGGCGGCGGGTTCATCGCAACCGTTCCTGACCTCCCCGGCTGCATGTCCGACGGCGAGACTCGCGAGGAGGCCGCGCGCAACGTCGATGACGCCATCGCGAGTTGGCTTGAAGAAGCAAGGTCGGTTGGCCGAGCGATTCCCGAGCCGCGAGCGGCGTTGCGCACAGCTTGAACGTCTTCTTCTTCGGCCTTGGCTATTGCGCCCGGCGGCTCATTCAACGCGAGCGCTGGATCGAGGCGAGCGGAACTGCGCGGACCGCAGAGAGCGTCGCCGCGCTGCGTCGGGATAACATTAAGGCTTTTCAGTTCGACGGCGCCGCAGCCGGGCCTGAGCTGGAGGATTCGCTCGCGAAGGCTGAGGCGATCGTCGTCTCGATCCCGCCGCGCGACGGGGCGGGGGCGGCGCTCGATCGCTTCGGGACAACAATAGCCGCGGTGCCGACGCTGCGGCGCATCGTCTACTATTCGACGATTGGGGTCTATGGCGACCATGGCGGGGCGTGGGTCGACGAGGCCAGCGCGACGCGGACGCGCACTGCGCGCGGACTGGCGCGGCTCGAGGACGAGGCCCACTGGACGGCCGCCGCCCGGGCGCACGGCGCCGAGGCCGACATCTTGCGCCTCGCCGGCATCTATGGACCGGGCCGCAACGCGCTCATCAATCTCCGCCGTGGCGAGGCTCGGCGGATCATCAAGCCGGGTCAGATTTTCAATCGCGCCCATGTTGATGACATTGCTGAGATTTCCCGTCTCGTACTCACGCGCAACCTTAAGGGCCAGATCTGGAACGTCGCCGACGAGGAGCCCGCCCCGCCACAGGACGTTATCGCCTATGCGGCGGCTCTGCTCGGGGTTGAGCCGCCGCCCGAGGAGCCGTTCGACCAAGCGCGGCTCTCGCCGATGGCGCGCGAGTTCTACGCCGACAACAAGCGGGTTTCGATCGCCAAGGCCAAAGTCGAGCTGGGATTTGCACCCGCCTATCCGACCTACCGTGAGGGCCTCAAGGCCCTGGCGGAGGCCGGAGAAGGACGCCCGTAAGGGCGCCGGGGCGCCAAATAAATCCAAGGAAATCCAAGGAAAACCAAGGAAAAAAGCTTGGATTTCCTTGGATTCCTTTGGCCGAATCGGGACTTTTCAAAGGGTTACAGCGAATCCAAACAAAAAAAACTTCCCCGGCTTTCTTTCAGGCTGCGCCAAGTTGTGTTGGGTCCGCACTCCCTCACCGCACTCGCCACATCGATCAAGTCCTGCCAACACAAAAAATATACCACGGACTTCAGATTTTTGCAAAATAATTCGCGACTCTTAAGTCGGTATCTGTGGTCGGCCTCCTGTGGTTTTGCCCCGGAGCGCTTGCCGTTCTGGCCGGGCTTGTCCTGGCTTGTCCCGGCCATGACGCTTTCTTTTGCCAGCCGGTCCTTTCAACAATTCCGCGCTCCCCGCGACCAACAGCGAACGATAAGAGCCGAATTGGCGCAAACCGTTGAACTGACAGAGCCAGGTGAACGCCGGTTCGAGCCACAAAAGTTGAGTCGAATCGCAACCGTCAAGCAGCAATACAGTCGCATTAACTCCTGTTTTCATCCTTAAATGGCCGCCATCCGAGAGTGTTCGACCCGTACCATGCTCAGAGACGAGGGTGTTTGATAAGGCTGTAAGTGCATGGCCTTAACTGGATGCAAACTCAGGCCATATCCGCGAACGACCGCCAAGGCGGCTGCCGTGCGAGTCCGAACGGTTGCTTCCTATTTCGCTCAAGATGAGCTCGCGGGTGAAAACCCGCCAAGGCCTTCGTGGCGCGAGCTCAATGCGCCGCTGGCGCCCGGCCGCCGCCGAGTTTCACCTTCCGAAGGCTCATCGCCAGCGGAACGGCGGCGAGCGAGAGCAGCGTCAGCACCCAAAACACGTCGACGTAGGACAGGTAGGCCGATTGGGCCTGCACCTGCTGGCCGATCCAGGCCATCGCGCGCGCATGCGCCTGGGCCGGCGCGAAGCCGTGCGCGGCGAAGTAGTGCGTCACCTGTTGCAATGTGTTCTGGTAGGCCGGGTTTGTCGGCGTCACATGTTCGATGAGGCGGCTGTGGTGGAATTGCTGGCGATGCGTGAGCACATTGGAAGCAATTGAGACGCCAATCGAGCCGCCAGTATTCCGCGCCGCGTTGATGAGAGCCGACGCCATGTCGACCCGGTTTGCCGGAATCCCATCATAAGAGGCGGTGATGATCGGGATGAAGATGAGCGGCAATCCGACGCCGAGGGCCATGCGGGTCCGGGCGAAAAACCAGAAGTCGAGGTCGCCGTATACGACGGTCAGTTGATACATCGAGATGGCGCAGAAGACCGCCCCGACCATGATCAGGTACTTCGGCTGGATTCGGCCCGAGATCTGGCCGACCACGAACATCATCACCATGGTGACCAGGCCGCCCGGCGTGAGCAAAAGGCCGGCCCAGGTCGCCGTGTAGCCGAAGTCCGTCTGCACCAGGAGCGGCAGGAACTGGGAGGTCGCATAGAGAATCGCGCCGGTCGCCCCCATCACCAGGAAACAGGCGCCGAACTGGCGCGACCCCACCATCCTGACGTCGATCATCGGTTCGCGCCGGGTCGCCTCCCAGGGGATCATCATGAGGAACGCCACGGCGCCAATGGCCGAAAACATGACGATGAAGCTTGAGGCGAACCAGTCGTCCTCGAGGCCGCGATCAAGCACGATCTCGAGCGAGCCGAGGAAAGTCGCCACCAACAGAAAGCCGACGATATCGAACCGCGCGGCTTGTTCCTGATTGGGCTTGTCCGCGGGCAGGTACATGGCGATCAGCGCGATCGTGGCGAGGCCGACCGGACCGTTGATGAGAAAGCACCAGCGCCAGGAATAATTGTCGGCGAGCCACCCGCCGAGCGCCGGCCCCACGACCGGCGCGACAACCACCGCGACGCCGAACAGCGCGAAGGCCTGGCCGCGCTTCGAAGGCGGAAACGAGGCGGCCAGAATTGACTGCGAGACCGGCACCATGCCGCCCCCGGCCAGGCCTTGAAGGATGCGAAAGAAGAGAAGAGAGTCGAGATTCCAAGCCTGCGCGCACAGGATCGAGCTTACGGTGAAAAGACCAAGGCAGATCAGGAAGAAGGTCTTGCGGCCAAGCCACTTGGCCATAAACGGGCTCGCGGTCAGGCTGACGGCATTGGCGACCAGATAAGTCGTCACCACCCAAGAGGCTTCGTCATCGCTGACCCCCATGCCGCCGGCGAAATACGGCAGGACGGTGTTTGCGATGGTGGTGTCGAGCACCTCCATGAAGGTCGCGAGCGCGACCAGAACCGCGATCAGCCAGGGGCTGGCCGACGCTGCTCCGCTGCTGGCCGGCGGAGCGCCGGCCTGCGCGGCGGTATCGCTCACACGCGCCCCCGCCACCGCCGGAAGTGGGCTTTCCACCTCTCATAGAGAGACGGCGTCGGGTCCACGCGGGCGGTCGGGACGACCGACATTCCCGGACCGAGGGAGACGTCGGTCGGCGGGTTCTCCAAGATGATCTTGACCGGCACGCGCTGGACGATCTTCACATAGTTGCCGGTCGCGTTTTCGGGCGGCAGCAGCGAGAAGGCCGGGCCCGAGCCGGGCTGGACGCTGTCGAGATGGCCATGGAAGTGGCGTTCCGGATAGGCGTCGATCTCCAGGTCGACCGGCTGCCCAGGGCGCATGCGGTCGAGCTGCGTCTCCTTGTAGTTCGCCACCACCCAGATCTGGTCGGGTACGAACATCGCGAGGTCCGTGCCGACTTGCGCATATTGCCCCACCGCGCCGCTGAGGTTGACGACGCGGCCCGGCTGGTCGGCGATGACGGTCGTATAGGAAAGATTGAGCTTGGCCTGGTCGAGTTGGGCCTGCGCCTGCGCGAGGGCCGCCTGCTGCGAGGCGCGCTGCGCTCTCAACGTGTCGATTTGCCGCTGCGCCACCTTCAGCGCCGCTTGCGCGCTATCAACGGTAGCCTGCTGAGCTTTAAGGTTTTGGACGTCCGTCGTACCCTGCTGCGCCGTCGCCCAACCCTGCTTGACGAGAGGCTGGTCGCGTCCCCAAGTGACCTTTGCGAGGTCCTGGTTCGCCTGCGCCTGGGCCACCTGCGCCTGGGCCGAAGAAATCTGCGCGTCTTGGGTGGCGATCTGGGTGTCGACACTGTGGATGCCGGCTTCCGCTCCGGTCACCTGGGCCTGGGCTTGGGCGAGCGCGGTCAGGTAATCGCGCTGGTCGATGCGGGCGATCACGTCGCCCTTGTTGAGGTGCTGATTGTCGGTAACCGGAACCGCCGTGACATAGCCCGCAACCTTCGGCGCGATCGCGAACTGCCGCGCCGCGATAAACGCGTCATCCGTCGATTCGAAATGTGAGGCATTGTCCCAGTAGACGTACCCGGCCACCCCAGCCAGCAAGAGCGCAATAAGCGCGGCCCCCGCCATGAGCGGATGCTTGCGGAGAAAGCGCTTGCGCGGCTTCTCGTCAGGCTTTTTCTCTTTTGAAGCCTGCTGGTCGGCGGGTTGAATCTCCTTTTCAGCGGGCCTCGCCGGGCTTTCGCTCTTCTCCGCCGGCTCCGCCGGGCGGTCGGGTGTTTCGACCGGACGTTCGGCCGCAGGCTGCTCAGGCTCCAGGGACGTCTCGGATGGCGGGGCGCGCAAAGCGATAATGTCCCGCTTGGGGCTCGCTGATCCCCCCGAATGCGGCGGCGAAACCTTGTCCCAATCGGCTTCGGACACGGGCGCGTCCTTGTACATTTTTTGGCCTCGGTCCTGATTCCTGCGCGCCATCGCCGAAACTCCCCACGCGGCCCCAGCCCAGCCCTTAACGTCCTCGAAACGAAACTGTTCCGTTCTGTTTACTTTGGTGAGGGTCGTCCCTAAATCAAGGGCGGAGAGTCCACGGATCGTGTTTAGTGAAGAGGCGAAGGAGCGATGGGAGCCCACACCGTCGAGGGAAAACGTGAGGCTGGGCGGGGCGCTGTGCGTTACGGCCGCCCACCGCGCGAACACGCCGGTCGGGTCGAGGAGAGAATTCTCGACGCCGCGGGACGTGTTTTTCTTGAACACGGCTTCCAGGGCGCGAGCGTCGATGAAATCGCCGAGGTCGCCTCAGCCGGCAAGCCGACGATCTACGCCAGATTCCCCAGCAAACAGGCGTTGTTCGCAGCGGTGATCGAGCGCCTCGTGCGCCGAAACACGAGTCTCGACGCGTTTTCCTGCCCCGGCATATCGATCGAGCAGCGGCTCTATACGCTTGCCACCGTTATATTGACCCGCGTTCTTACGCCGGAAACAATCGGGCTCATCCGGGTCGCGGTCGCCGAAGCACGCCGATTTCCCGATCTGGCGACGAGCGTCAGCTGCATGGGTCGCCAACGCCCGATGGAAGCTGTGGCCCATGTGTTCGGCGAGTTGGCGGCGTCCGACCCCATCGGGGCTTCCCCCGCGTTCGCGCAGGAGAAACGCCTTGAGACCGCGCGCCGGTTTCTCGATCTCGTGGTGTTGCCGATGCTGGTCAGAGCGCTGTTCGGCGAGGATCTGGCCGCCCTGCGCAGCGAGATCGAGCCGAACGCGGCCCGGGCAGTCGCCTTCTTTCTCGCCGGCTGCCGGCAAGGCGTGAGCGCCACGTAAGAGCGATCGCGGCGCCTAGGCCTTCGGATCATCCCCTTCCGAGGGGATGACGACCCCAGAATTCGGCTCGATCCAGGCCATGTGATCGTGGACGGCCACGCAGCCGGGAATATTCTCGGCGATCACCTTGAGCGCGCCGCGCAGCCGTTCGTCGATGATCGAGCCGCCGAAGGTGACGGCGCCATTTTGAACCTCGACGCTCACGCTCGCGCGCGGCGCCCACTCGAGCCTGTCGAGCTCCGCCAAAATCGCGGCCTTGATCTCCGCGTCGGAATGTTCGGCGTTCGCCGAGGGGGTCGCGGTCAGGAGGCCCTTGAGGAGATCCGAGCGCGAGACGATTCCAACGAGCGTTTCGCCCCGCAGCACTGGCAGCCGCTTGATGCGGCGATGGATCATCCGATCCACCGCCTCGCTGAGCTCCGCATCTTCCGTGATGGTCTCGACATCGCGGGTCATCACTTCGCCGGCCTTGCGGCCATGCTCGTGGGCGTAAGCGCCCGCGAGCCGACCGCTGCCGATGAGAAGCTCGAGCCAGTAGGGGCGCTTGGGCTCGCTTCCAAGCTCGCTGCGGCGGAGGAGGTCGCCCTCGCTCAAGATCCCGCTCAGAGCGTGGTCGGCGTCGAACACGACCAATGCGCTCACCCGCGAACGCAACATCGTCTCGATCGCTTCCGCAATGCTCGCATTTTCAGACACGCTGATCACGCCATAGGTCATTACGTCGCGAACCTTCATGTCTTTGTCCTCGGATGGGGGTGATCCCTTCGTAAGCGAAGCGGCGGGCGGGAGGAAGACGTCAGAGCAGCGGTCGATCAGCCGGGCCGTTGTGTCATTCCCGCGACCCGGGAATCCAGAGTCTTGGCAAGGGCTTGCTGGATGCCCGCTTCCGCGGGCATATCGATGGCGGAGGCTGTGGCGCGCTCCGCTGTAGCCCGGAGAGCGACCCATGACCAACCCAGCGGTCGTCGAGGCCACGCGCGGCGCCCTCGTCGAATCCGCCCATCGCGGGGCGGGCGCGGTTGTCGACGCGGACGGCCGGGTGGTGATGGCCTTTGGCGACGCGGAGCGGCCGGTTTACCCTCGCTCCGCCGTCAAGGCGCTGCAGGCCTTGCCGCTCGTCGCAAGCGGCGCCGCGGACTCCTTAAGTCTGAGCGAGAAGGAGATTGCGCTCGCCTGCGCGTCTCACTCGGGAAGCGAGGACCATGTCGCGACGGCGCGCGCGATGCTCGCCAAAGCGGGATACGACGAACGCGCGCTCGAATGCGGCGCTCACTGGCCGCTTGGCGAGGACGAAGCCCGCGCTCTTGCCCGCTCGGGCCGGACGCCAACCGCCCTGCACAACACCTGCTCGGGAAAACATGCGGGTTTCGTCTGTCTCGCCTGCGCGATGGGCGCCGATCCGAAAGGATATGTCGCGCCGGGCCATCCCGTGCAACGCGAGGTCAGGGCGTCGATCGAAGCGATGACCGACGCGCGCTTGAGCGAGGCAATGCGGGGCGTCGATGGCTGCGCCATTCCGACTTACGCCGTCCCGCTGGCGGCGCTCGCGCGAGGCTTCGCCCGGCTCGGGACTGGCCATGGGCTATCGGCGGAGCGACGTGACGCAGCAGCGCGCATTCGCGCCGCCGTCGCCGCGCATCCCCTGGCCGTCGCCGGAAGAGGCCGCTTCGACACGGAGGTGATGAGCTTGCTTGGGCCGCGCGTCTTCATCAAATCGGGCGCCGAGGGCGTATGCTGCGCCGCGTTGCCCGAAGCCGGGCTCGGTCTTGCCGTCAAGGCCGACGATGGGGCAGGGCGCGCGGCGCAAGTGATGATAGCGGCGCTCATCCGCCGCTTCGGCGGTTTCGACGACGAACGAACCGCGCGCTTTGCGAGCTTCGTCTCGCCGCGGCTTTCAAACTGGAACGGCGCGGAAGTGGGGCATTTGCGTCCCGCGGGTCCGCTGGCGTGAAGTCCGCGCCAGTGAGAGAAGGACACATGCAAGTCGCTTCGAAATCACGAGGGCCCTTAGTGGGCGCGGCGCCGCTCCTGCGGCTCTCCGCGCTGGCAAGCCTTGCCTTGATCTCGGCCGCAGGCCTGTCGCTCGCCAAGGACCGCTGCGCCGACACCGCACAGGCCGTACAGGCGCTGCATGAGGACGATCACTATCAGGCGACGACGCTCCTGTTCGCAGCCGCGCGGCTCGGCTGTGAGGCGGAGGCGCGCGCGCTCCTCGATCGCGGCGCGGCGATCGACGCGAAGGATCGCGAGGGCAAGACCGCGCTCGCCAAAGCGGCCGAGGCGGACAAGCTGCCGCTGATCAGGCTGCTTCTCGAGCGCGGCGCCAACGTCAACGCGCGCGCTGTCGACGGCTCGACGCCACTGTTCTACGCCGCCGAGCAGGATCGAGGCGCGGTGGTGGCTTTGCTGCTCGAACGCGGCGCCGATCCCAACCTTCCCGGGCGGAAGGGTGTGCGCCCGCTTGCCGCCGCAGCCTTCAACGGTTCGATGGAAAGCGTCGCCGAGCTCATGAAGTTTGGCGCCGATCCCAATGCGCTCGACAACGATGGCTCGGCGGCGATCGTTTACGCCGCCGGCCACGGCTACGCGCCGGTTGTCGCGCTGCTTCTTCAAGCCGGCGTCGACGTCAACCGCCGCTACGCGCACGGCCTCACGGCGTTGATGTGGGCGGCGGGCTATGATGCGTCAACCGGCGTCGACGACGTCGAGGCCACGATCAAGACGCTCGTCGAGCACGGCGCGGCGCTCGACCTCAAGGACGACCGCGGCAAGACCGCCGCCGACATCGCCCGCGAGCTCGGGCATGAGCGAGCGGCGAAGCTTCTGGAGCGATAGCGTGGACTCCCCTCTCCTACGGGAAAGGGGTTGGGGTGAGGGTTCGCGCAGCGAAGCGCGCCGGCGCTTGGCGCCGTCCCCTCATCCGGCGCCATAGCCCGTCCTGAAGGACGGGCGTCCTTCCGGACGCCCTACGGCGCCACCTTCTCCCGGAGGGAGAAGGGAAGGGCGACGCTTCTTCAGGCCAATCGAGTAGTCAGCCTCAAAGCCCGGCCAGATAGGCGGCCATCGCGGTGAGCTGCTCAGGCGTCACCGTGTTCATGAGATCCGACATGCCGGGATTGTTGGCGCGGGCGCGCGTTCGGAAATCCGTCATCGTCTTGGCCAGATAATCGTGTTGCTGCCCAGCCAGGCGCGGAATGGAGGAATCGCCCTGGAACTGCTCCCGATGACAGCTGGTGCATACGACCGACTTGATCGCCGTCATCGCGGCCGCTTCGTCCGTCTTGGAAGCACTGGGCGCCCCCGTCTTCGGCCAGGGCTTGCCGGCGAAATATGCCGCGAGGGCCTGCGCATCCTCCTTGGTGAGGGTCTGGGCGATTGGCGTCATCTGATCGTCCTTGCGCGCGCCCTTCTGGAAGTCGCGGAGCTCTAAATAAAGATAGCCCTCGTTTTGGCCCCAGATGATCGGGATCGCGGGTTCCGCGGGAAGGCCTTGTTCTCCGTGGCACGCGGTGCAGACCTCCGCCTTGTCCGCAATCGCATCCGCCCAAGCGGCATTGGCCGCAGAGAGGAGCGCGGCCACAACAACGCTACGCAACATGAGGGGGAATCCTTCGCGGCCCAAGATCGCGCCCATTTGTGCGCGGCGGCGCCTCAAGGTCAAACAAAAAGGCCGCCCCGCTCGATCGAGCGGGGCGGCCAACGAAGCGCAGGTCTTACTCGACCGTGAAGGCGATGATGTTGTTGCCGCGCTTGGAGTCGATCTGGGCGTTGCCGCCCGAACCGACGACGACATATTGCTTGCCGCCGACCTCATACGAAGACGGAGGAGCATTGGCGCCCGCGCCAGTCTGGAATTGCCACAGCACCTTGCCGTTGGCGGTGTCGTAGGCTTTGAACCAGCCGTTGGCTTCGCCAGTGAACAAGAGTCCGCCGGCGGTGACGAGACTGCCGCCAATCATCGGCTCCGGCGTCTTGACCTGCCAGGCGATCTTGCCGGTGTTGTAGTTGACCGCGGTGACGTTGCCGAAGCTCGCCTCGCCCGGGATGATCGTGAACGCGCCGCCGAGCCACAGTTTTCCGTCCGGGTAGGCGGCGTTGGCGACTGTATAGGTCATTGGCTGATGCAGATTGATCGCATAAGCCATGCCGTGGTTCGGATCGGTCGAGATCGGCGACCATTCGACGCCGCCATTGGCCCCCGGGAACATCTTGGCGGAGTTGGGGTCAAGCGGTTTGGTTGGCGTCGGCAGCGTCCACCGGCCCTCCTGCGACACCATCGGCTCGGAGTAGCGGATCAGGCTGCAGTCCTTGCGGTCGTTCACGTAGATGTAGCCGGTCTTGCCGGCGTGCAGGACCGCCGGAACCATTTTCCCGGACTTGTCGGCCGCGTTGACCAGGACGGTCGGGCTGACGGCGTCGAGGTCCCACACGTCATGGGGCACATACTGGAAGTGGCAAACGTACTTGCCGGTGTCCAGATCGAGCGAGACCAGCGAGTCGGTATAGAGATTGTCGCCGGGCCGCACGGAGCCGTCGAGATCGGGCGAGGGGTTGCCGACGACGAAGTAGATGCGCTTCGTTGCGAGATCGATCGACGGGTTCTGCCACACCCCGCCGCCGAGCGTCTTGTAGGGGTCGCCGTTCTTCGCCAGCGCCGCCTTCTCGGCCTCGATGTCGCGATGCTCGTCGCGTCCGGTGGGGTCCTTCGTCGCCCAGACGCCGACGGAGTTCTCCGGGATGGTGTCGAAGCTCCAGATGAGCTTGCCGTCTTTGGCGTCGTAAGCCTTGACGAAGCCGCGGATGCCGTACTCGCCGCCGTTGGTGCCGATCAGGATTTTGCCATCGACGGCGGTCGGCGCCATCGTTTCGCTGTAGCCCTTCTCGGGATCGCCGACCTGTTGCGACCAGACCTCGCTGCCGGTTTTGGCGTCGAGCGCGACCAGCTTGGCGTCGAGCCTGCCGACATAGACCCTATCCTCGTAGACGGCGACGCCACGATTGTTCGGGCCGCAGCAGAAGGTCGTGACCGGGCCGAGCTTGGGCTTGTAATGCCAGATCTCCGCCCCCGTCTTGGCGTCGAGCGCGTACACATGGCTGAATGACGTGGTGACGTACATGACGCCGTTGACGATGATCGGCGAGGTCTCCATCGACTCCTTGACCTCGGTGGAGAAGATCCAGGCCGGATGCAGATGCGAGACGTTGCCGCGATTGATTTGCGCGTTCGGATAGAAGCGGGTCTGCTCGTAATTGGCGTTGGTCTGAAGGAAGTTCATTCCGTCTTTGTGGGCGTTGTTGAGCTGCTGCTGCGAGACCGGCGTGATCGCGGCGGTCGCGGCCATTGCGGCCGGCGCGTTTTTGACCTCCTGCGCTTGTGCTATCCCCGCGGCTACGAATGCCCCGACGCAAACCGAACCGAGCAACAGTGTACAATTGATGTTTTTGGACATCGGCGTTCCCTCCTTAGACCTTGGCATACTGCCTTGAAATAATACGATTGTCACCCAGTGAGATCGGGATATTTTCCTCTTTTTCACACCGATCGATGAATAGGCGACATCGCTTCAAGGTGAACGATGGAGTTTCCCGCAAGACAAAAGTTCGGGAATGCTCACGCGGGCCACGGCGTTTTCGCAGCCCCAGCTCGCCGCGAGGTCGCCAGGCTGGTCGCAGCTTGGTCAGAGCCGGGCGGTCATCGCAGGGCTAAGTCTGGCGAAGCTGCCGATCCTACTTCGGCGCGCTGGTCAGCCTCCGCGCCGTCACCACGTCGGTCACCAGCGTGGTCGGCTTGAGCAGCTTAACCGCGCCTCGAATCGCCGCGAGCTTATGCGCCCCTCCTGCCGCCAAAACGCGAACCGGGGCCGCGCGCACGACCTCGAGCGGGACGGACATCACGCAGTGGTTGAGAGGGTGGTCGACGATCCGGCCCTGGTCGTCGTAGACGTTGCAGAGCATCTCGCCGACAGCGCCGTATTCGCCCAACGTCTTTCTGTCGGCTTCGCCGATGACCGCGTAACGCGCGATCGAGGCTTCGGGCCCGAGAGAACCGACGCTGACCACGACCGCGTCGAGAGCCTGGGCGAAATCATAGACGGATTTCAGCCCGCACCGCTCGATCAGGGCCGTCTTGGTGGCTGGGCTGTCGACGAGCGCGGGAGAGGGAATGAGGTAGCAATCCGCGTTGAACGCGCGCGCAAAACCGGAGGGAAACTCGGCCGGGTTGTCGGCCACGAAATGCGTGACGCCGCCGACCAGAGAAACGACGTTCAAACCTTTGAGCGAGCGCTCGCTTAAATATTCGAGCGAGGAATTCAGCGTGCGTCCCCACCCAAGCCCGATCTTCATATCGTTGCGCAGCAGCGCAGAAACATGATCGCCAAGCGCCGCAGCGATCGGCGCGGTCGGGTCGGCCAAGTCGGAGGACAGCGGCGCGACGATCGCCTCAGACAATTCGTAGAGCCTGCATAAGCCGGCTTCGAGACCGCCGAGCTCCGCGTCGCCGCGCGAGAGCGCGATGCGCACTTCGCCCAGCGCCTTCGCTTCGGCGAGCATCCGAACCACGGTGACCCGCCCGACGCCAAGCGCGTCGGCGATGGCGCTCTGGGTCATTTCCTCGACGAAATACATCCAGGCGGCGCGCTGCCTCAGGCGCTCGCTGCGCTTGGGCGTGCGCAAGACCTCGTTGCTTGTAAGGTCGTCAGTCATTGGCTTCGGGTTGGTATGCTAACTCTTATTTCTCGTCGGATATTGACGCGCAATTCACTTCTCCGACAAGCGCTCACCTAATCAGTCCTGTCCGACCGCCAAACTCTCTTCGAGCATCAGCCGCGCGCGGGCGCGCAGTTTCTCGCTCTCGCTCTTGAGCTGGCCGCAGGCGGCGAGAATGTCGCGGCCGCGCGGCGTGCGCACCGGGCTTGCGTAGCCCGCGTTGAAGATGACTTCCGAGAAACGCTCGATCGTCTCCCAGTCGGAGCATTCGAACGTGCTGCCCGGCCAGGGATTGAAGGGGATGAGATTGATCTTGGCGGGCAGGCCTTTCAAGAGGCGCACGAGCGCTTTGGCCTCGGCGGGGGAATCATTGACGCCCTTGAGCATCACATATTCGAAAGTGATGCGCCGCGCGTTGGAGGCGCCGGGATAGTCGCGGCAGGCCTTCATAAGCGCCTCGATCGGGTACTTACGATTCAAGGGCACGAGCGTGTCGCGCAGCGCATTGTTGGTCGCATGCAGCGAAATCGCCAGCATGGTTCCGCACTCGGCCCCGAGCCGCGGCATTTCCGGAACGACGCCCGAGGTCGAGACGGTGATGCGCCGCTTCGACAGCGACAGGCCGTCGCCATCGGTCAAAATCGCAATCGCGTCACGGACCGCCTCGAAATTGTAGAGGGGCTCACCCATGCCCATGAAGACGATGTTCGACACCGCGCGCACGCCCTCGCCCTTGGGCGTCAGCCCGTCGGCCGGAGCCATTCCACCGGGAAAATCTCCCAGCCGGTCGCGCGCGACCAGCACCTGGCCGACGATTTCGGCCGCGGTCAGATTACGCACCAGCGGCATCGTGCCGGTGTGGCAGAACGAGCAGTTGAGCGTGCAGCCGACCTGGCTCGAGACGCACAGCGTGCCGCGATCAGATTCCGGAATGTAGACGCATTCGATTTCCGCGCCCTTGTCGAAGCGGTGGGCCGGGGCGAAGCGGAGGAGCCACTTCCGCGTACCGTCGGCGGAGACCTGCTCGGCCACCATTTCAGGGCGCGCGAGCGTGCAATGTTCGGCCATCCGGTCGAGCACTGGCCTCGCGATATTTCGCATCGCCGAGAATTCGCGGGCGCCGCGATGGTAGATCCAGTGCCAGAGCTGGGCGGCGCGCATCTTGAGCTCGCGCTCGGGCGTCCCGATTTCCGTGAGTGCGCCTAGGATCTGGGCGCGCGTCGCGCCGGCGAGGCGCACGGGCGCTCTATCCTCGGCTTTCAAGGCGGCGGCGGTCATGCGCAGGCTTCTAGCATGAGCAGGCGCCCAATGGTGAGTTGTCTTTGCGCTCGATGAGGACTCAGGCCGCGGCGGGCCATGCGTCCGCCGAAACTCCAGGTCCCTCCGGAAACTTGATACCCATAGCGCTACCAGGTAGTATTATGAGATGGGTATGCAGTAGCCGGATAGGTCACATTGTCGCAAGCAGTCAAAATCATCGAGGGTGGCAAGCTAGTGATCCCCGCGGCCATGCGCAGAGCGATGGGGATCGCCCGCGGGGACACAGTGGTCGTCGAACTGCTTCCGGACGGCGAATTGCGCGTGCGCCCGCTCGCGTCAGCCGTTCGGGAGGCGCAGGAGATCGTTCGCAAGTCTGTCAGGCTGGATCGAAGCTTGGCGGATGAATTGATGCGCGAGCGCAAACGGGACGCCGTTCGTGAGTGAGAGCTATGTGCTCGACGCGTCCGCCGTTCTTTGCCTGCTTCAGGAGGAAAAAGGGGCCGAGCGCGTCGCTGAGGCGTTGCCGGATGCGATGATTGGGGCCGTCAACTATTCCGAAGTCGTCGCCAAACTCGTCGAGGCAGGAATCGACGAGGTGACGGTCGACAGCTTGATCGACAAGCTGCAACTGAAGGTGATTCCATTCGACCGAATTCAGGCTCGGCACGCCGGCTCTCTTCGCTCAACCACACGGAAGCTCGGCCTTTCGCTGGGCGACCGCGCCTGCCTCGCGCTGGCTGCGGCCGAAGGCGCGACTGCGCTCACCTGCGAACGAATCTGGACGAAATTTGAGGCGCGCTGCAAGGTCGAGGCATTGCGGTAGCCGAGCCGCAACCTCATCCCCCGAACACGTCGTTGGTTTGCGCACTGACCCGCACGAAGGTGGTGCGCTTGGGCACCTCTTTG
>DATCEJ010000536.1:0-4960 GCA_036510135.1 Roseiarcus sp.
GGCCGTCTCCGCGCCGCGAGAACGGCGTCCTGCCCGCGCCCTTCAATTGGACGTCGCGCCGCTCACCGCTACGGTCCAGGACCTCGCCGAGGAGGATCGCGCGGCCGTCGCCAAGCTGAGGGACGAAATTGTCGAATTGATGCCCGGCGTAGGCCATCGCGATCGGCTCTGCGCCGGCGGCGTGACGTTGCCGGCAAACACCGCCGCCACCTCGTCCGGTTCGAGGCCTTGTGCATTGACCCCCAGTTCCGAAGCGAGCGATTCGTTGAACTTGATCAGGCGGGGCTTCGTCGCCGGCGTGGGAGCGAGCCGCGCGAAAAAACGCTCCGGCAGCCGCGCGTAGCTGCGGGAGAAGACAGCGATCGGGCGGCCCGTGCGTTCGAGGGTCGGCGGCTTCTCCATCGAGTCAGTCGGCGGCATTTGTCGCAATTCTCCTCTTTGAATGCACCCTATCGATAGCGCCGCATCGATCGGTCGATCTCGCAAGCCCAGGCTTCGATGCCGCCGTCGAGGTTGACGGCATTGTCAAAACCAGCGTCTCGGAGAAAGTCGACGACCATCTGACTCCGAGCGCCGTGATGGCAAAGGACCACCAAGGGTTGATTCGTCGGCAGGTCATCGCCGCGCGCCGGGATCTCCGCCATCGGAATATGCAGGGCGCCTTCTAGCTGGCAGATATCAAGCTCTCTCGCCTCTCGCACATCGAGAGCTCCCCTCCCGTGGACCGCATATCCGCAAGCTCTTGAACAGAGATTGCATCTGATCCTCTGAGAGATTCCTCGGACAAAGCGTCGTTGCTCCCTGACTCAGACTACGACTGAAGATAGGTCCGACTGGTAGCCGGTCGAGAAAACATCGAAGCGCTTCGACGGGTTCACATTTGTTGGCGCCGACAGCACTCCTCCAGCGCCAGGATTGCGAGCGCCGCTCGTCCCGACTGATTGGCCAATCTTAGACCGGCTTCAAATTTTCCGCCGACCGGTGCGCTTGTCGGCGACGATCTCGTAGGCGATCTTCTGCCCTTCATTCAAGTCACGAATTCCAGCCCGTTCGACCGCGCTGATATGGACGAAAACATCGGACCCCCCGCGTCGGGCTGAATGAACCCGAAGCCTTTCGTCGCATTGAACCATTTCACTGTACCCGACGAACCTAGCTGAGCCGCCACTCATTGCAAGGCGGAAGCCCTTGGCGATTGTCGCTGTCGTAGCTTCGCGCTTCTGCGGCTTGCCGTCTTCGCGAATGTGTCGGCATCCTAAAGCCGGTCGCCTGCGCTCACGCGCGGAGCTGGTATCCGCGGCGCCTCTTGCGATCGAGCCATTTCTTGAGCTCGATCTGCGCGATCGGCCGGGACGGGTGCAGGTCGATCCGGTGACGCCCCGCGCTCCCTATGCGGCCCCACCGGCGCACAAGCGCCAGATCCTCGAAGAGCGTTGGTTCGATCGAGAGGACGTAGAATCGGGCCATGTTCTTGGCGCGGTCGACCCGTTCGAGCACGAGAACCTGAAGGAGGGTCGGGTTGTCCGCGTCCGTGGCCATGGACCAAACCTAAGACGCAAGAACTCCCTCGCGTCCAACGAATGATCTGAATCAGTTGCATCGCTCCGATTCAGACTTCGAATCGATTCCGGGTCAGCGCGGCCTCGGAACGCACTCTGTACGTCGCATGGAAGATCGCGCAGCTCGGGATCTCGAGCTCCTCGCCTACATGGCCAGCATCAAGCGGGTCCGCCCAGTAGGCGGCCTTCCGTCGCCCTCTAAAACCGGGCGCCCCACGCCGGGGAAGTTGTTTTCACCCGGATTGCATCCGCGGCCTTGCCGCGAATGTTTCGGCTCGCGCGCCAACGAGAGTCATAGTCGCCGGTCCGTTGGCGGCCGCTGGGCGACGAACCCCTCGAACATGGGCCCAATTTCTTGTTCGCGCCGTCACCGCTGAGCCTTCGCGTGAAAAGCGAAGGAGAGGGGAATGGCTACCGCTGGCGCCGTTCGCGCCGCCAAGGGTGCGTCGCAGGCTCCCGCGCGTTCCGCGCGCCCTTGCAGCGCGACCGCCTCGCGGTCGGCGGGCGGGGCAGGGGCGAAGACAAGCCCAAGGCCATTGAGCCCAGCTCCTGCGCTCAAAATGCGAGGAGCGGACATGACCGGACACGACCCTGAAATCGAGGAACTGCGCGACAAGGTGCATTGCGCCGTAGTGCTGGAGCGAACCCCGCCGCCTTGGAAATTGGATCGGAAGGAGAGCACGAAACTCAGCCTGAAGTACCGGCGAGGCAAAGGCGAAATCCTGATCGTCAGCCACGCCGGACGCGGATGGTGGGATCCGACCAGCGACGCCAAAGGCGACGTCTTTGGGCTGGTGCAGAGGCTCGAGCCAGGCCTGAGCTTCGGCCACGTCCGCAAGCGCCTGCGCGAATTCGCTGGATTGTCGCCGCGCTTCCCACCAGTCGACAGGGCAGGGGGCCGAAATAACCCGGACAGGCCCGTCGGAGAACGCTGGGCAGAGCGAAAGGCTGTTTGGCCCAATTCTCCGACCTGGCGGTATCTCGCACGAGAGCGCTGGCTCCCCTCCGCGATCATCGGGGCTGCCTCGGCGGCCGGCGTTCTGCGGGAGGGGCCGGGTGGCAGCGCCTGGTTCCCCCATCTCGATGGTCACGGCGTTGTCTCCCATGTCGATGTGCGCGGACCGACCTACAAAGGTTCGCTGACAGGCGGAGCCAAATCGCTCTTCCGCCTGCCCCCGAAGGGTCCGCCTCTTCCGAGGCTGGTTCTCGCCGAGGCGGCGATCGACGCGCTGAGCGTCGCGGCCATCGAGAGCCGGCGCAAGGACACGCTCTATGCCGCGACGGGCGGAGGCATGGGCCCGGGCACGATCGCCGCGCTCGAGGCGCTGCTCGCCAGTATCGCACTGCTCCCCGGCGCGCTTCTCTGCAGCGCTGCCGACGCTAATGGACCGGGCGACCGCTTCGCAGACCGCCACCGATCGCTCGGCGAAAAATTCAGGATTCCATTCGCGCGGCTTCGCCCTCCCATCGAGGGGGGCGACTGGAACGACGTCCTGCGCGCCAGATCCGAAACGAGAGGAGCGAAGCCATAACCATGCTCGATGCGACCGGCATGTTGGCTCAAGGCGACCCCGGACCGGCGCGAGGTTATGATTTGCCCGAGACGTGTCGGGGACGTCGGGAGGTTCAAGAGAGACGTTTCTCGTCGTCTATAAGAACGAGTCTGGTCGGCGCGGCGTCGCCCCAGCGCCAGAGCACGAGATTGAGGTCGGTGGACGAGGCTCCCCGGGCGAAGGACGGGACGAGGAGTGCGGCGCAGCCTGCGGCGATGAGGCGTCGCGCAAACTTCTGCGTCTCGGATTCGCCGCTGGTCATCATTTCATCGCGCCAGGCGACGGAGGCGAGATCTCTAGGACTCATGTCAAACCCGGCGAGAGACCCTGTGTCGCGGGTGTCGAAGACGGGGCGAATGTCGGCGTCGTAGGCGACGAGCGTGGTCGGCTGAAGCGTGCCGACCTGATTAGCTTCACGGAGGGCGGTCATTGGCGACAGAGACGCGTAGAGCGCGGGCGTTCCCTTTGGATTGAAACGGCCCCCGTACAACTGGGCGCCGCGGCCGGATAGTGGGTCTCGGGCATAGACGGGGTTGAGGGCGCGATAGAGGAAGCCGGTGAAACGGTCGATTGGGGTCAAGCAAAGACCCCGGCGTCCACCGCGTCGATGTACTCGAGGACGTCTGCGGCGCGGCCGGCGCGGACGAGTTGCATTGCGGTCTGTCCCGAAAAGCCGGGCAAGGGCTCGGAACGATACCAGGCGTAGGCGATCAGCTCAGATCCGAACCGCGACTCGATCTTGTTGAGGATCTCGACCATCTCGCGCAGACGCTTTTGCGTCTTCTGGGAGGCGATACGGTCCTTGCGCAGCATTGCGTCGCGACCTAGCCCGGCAGTTTGGGCGATTTCATCGCGGGTCGTGCGGAGAACGCCGGCGATCTTGGCGGGAGCGAAAACCCCATTCTCGGCGTAACGGGAGAGGGCCATGGGTCTTTCCTCGGCAGGTACACACATTATGACGCAATATAGCGTCAGAAATTATGGCCCGCAAGGGTACCGGTGGTTGATCCCTGGTTGATCCGGGGCCCAATCCAGATTTCATGCTTTGGCCTCGATGTCTGTGAATGCGGTGGGCGGGTGATTGGCGCCACTCTGCCTGTCATGAGCGAGCGAAGGGTCACTCCTCTCTCGACCGAAAGCGCGTCGACGCGAGGACGCTCGCCTTCAGGGGTATACAGCGAGTCCTGCGGAGAGTGCGGGAACTTCACGCTAACGCGAAAGGGAACCTGTCTAAAGAGCGCAATCTGTGGGGCAACGAAGGATGCTCGTGACATGATCCATCTCAAAACCTTTGTGCCACAAACAAGATTCGCATAATATGGATTATGGAACTATTTCAATATGTTAAGAAGACAAATTCGTAACGCGAACGGCGCGAGACCTGACGAGAAAGGGCAATAGGGCAAGAGAAACCGATCTCGCATAGCGGTCGCCGCCGCAAGGGTTCGCCCGATCGAGCCGCTTCGCTGGGCTCTCACGGGCCGCATGAGCGCCCTTGCCCCGACGACCGCAATGCGAGGGCGGAGGCTCATTCAGGAACAATTCCGTTCCGGAGGATGAGCCGATGCGAAACTTCCGCAGCAATCCCGCGCAAAGACGCGACCACTATCAGGAACTTACCGACAAGATTATCGCCGCGCTCGAAGCAGGCGCAGCACCATGGCGGCGACCGTGGGACAAGACCGCCTGCGGCGGCGCCACGGCGCCAGTCAACGCAGCCACCGGCCATCGCTACAAGGGCATCAACCTCTTTGTCCTCGGAATGTCGCCGCTCGCTTTCGCATCCAACGATCCGCGATGGTGCAGCTACCGACAGGCGGCCGCGCGCGGCTGGCAGGTCCGCAAGGG
>DATCEJ010000537.1:0-2700 GCA_036510135.1 Roseiarcus sp.
CACTTCAGGAGCTTTCTTTGGCCCTCGCCTCGCTTCGCCGGTTCGCCTTCGCCGCGATCTTCTCCACCGCGGCGCTCGCCGCGAATGCTGCTCTTGCCGCTGGCGCGGCGCCCGAGCCCGATCGGACGATCGACATGGCGAGCGTCCTCAAGCCCGGTACGCTGCCCGAACTGACAATGGGCGACGCGTCGGGCGTGCCGGTCGTCGAATATGGCTCGCTGACCTGCCCCCATTGCGCCACCTTCAGCCGCGAGATCTTTCCCGAGCTCAAGAAGGATTACATCGACACCGGCAAGGTCCGATTTATCTTCCGCGAATTCTCGCGCAACTCGCTCGACGTTGCGGCCTTTCTGCTCGCGCGCTGCGTCGGCGACGACAAGGCGTTCGCCGCCATCGAGCTTCTGTTCAGTCAGCAGGACAAGTGGGCGTTCGTCGACAAGCCGCTCGAGCCTTTGATCGCCGCCATGCGCCCGGCCGGCCTCACCCACGATCAGGCGATGGCGTGCCTCAAGGATCAATCGAAGGCCGACGCCATGGTGGCGGTCGGCAAGCGGGCGACGGACGAGATCAAGATGACCGGCACGCCAACCTTCATCATCGACGGCAAAGTCTATGGCGGAGAGCTCAGCATCGACCAGCTCAAGGCGATCCTCGATCCGCTGATCAAGAAGTAGCCAACGCCCTCATGTCTCAAGGAGCGGCGCCGCAGGCGGCGCGTCTCGAAGGACGGCGCCTCACCAGGCGAGGAAGCGACGCCCGGCCAGCGCGCCGACGCCCATGCAGATGAGGGTCGCGAGCGGATACCAGGTCGCCACGAACAAAGGCGAATCGCCAGGGCAGGACGACGCATAGACCAGGGCGCCGACCCCCGCCGCCGCCGCCCCGGCGAGCGCGCCGGTCAGGCCCGGATAGAGCGGCGCGCCGGCGCGCAAAGCGACGATGAGCGCCGCGAGGATAGGAGCCGCCAGCATCGGAATCGTGATTGTGCAGTGCATCGCGGTGGAGCCCATGAGCCGGGACATCCACTCGCTTTGCGGCACGATCAGGAGCTCAATGACCACGCCCGCGCCGAGCAGGATGAAGGGCGCAATGAGCCAGAGCGCGAGCGCCCTTGGCTTGGCGTCCGGGTGGCCGAGCCGCAGCGTCAACAGAAGCGTCGGCAGGGCGAAAGCAAACGAGTCCACGAACTTCAGCCAGAAGCGCATCGTGTCGGACGCCGCGACGATGTCCGGCCTCGGGCCTAGCAGCACCCAATAGAGCGCGACGCTGACGGCAAGGCCGACTGCGAGTGCGAGCGCGACCCGCCGGCCAAGCCGGATCGGCTCCGGAACCGGATCGGCGGCAAGCGCGGCGATGAGCTCGGAGGTTTTCACTCGACTGACCTCCGCCAGGCCGCGCCGAGCGACTTGAGCGCGCGATGAAGCGCCACCCTGACCGCGACCTCCGACATCGACAGGCGCTTTGCCGTCGCGGCGATCGATTGGCCGTCAAGGGAGATCGAGGTCACGATGTCGCGCTGGCGCGGCGCAAGCGTCTCCAGAAGCTTCCGCGCGTCGCTCAAGGCGTGCGGGTCCTCGGCCTCCGGCGCGGCGAGGAACTCCTCGAAATTCTCGAGCGGTTCGACCTTCCGCCGGCCGCGACGGCGCAGCGCGTCTACGACTTTGTGGCGCGCGATCGCGTACACCCACGGCGCCAGCGGCTGCTCGGGGTCCCAGGTGTGGCGCTTGAGATGGATCGCCAACAGGGTCTCTTGCACTGCATCCTCGACGTCCGCGTCCCCAACCCCGGCGCGAGAAAAAGCGCCGCGCGCCATTGCCCGCACCGACCGACCAATGTCCTCAAGGAGGCGCCGGTACGCGCCCTCATCACCCGCAATCGACGCAATCATCATCCGAGACCAGGGATCGTCCGGCGCACCCTTGATGGATTGGGGGTTCATACGAGCTTCGTTTCGTTTCGTCTGCCGTTACAGATTCGGGGAAATATTTTGCTCGAAGCACGATTTGACGCCGATGTAACATGCCCCAGCGCACGAGCGTAGTCGCCAATGCCGTTCGATCGCAAACGAGGCCCTTGGAGAAACCCATGACCGTCGCGGATCATCGTTCTCTCAAGGGGCTTGCCGCACTGAGGGTCGGCGTCGGGTTCAAGCCCGAGCATTTCGAGGCGATCGTCGACACGCGTCCAGAGCTCGGGTTCTTCGAGGTCCACGCGGAAAACTATATGGGCGGGGGCGGCGCGCCGCACCGCCGCCTGGATGCCATCCGCGAGCTTTATCCGCTGTCGCTGCACGGGGTCGGCCTGTCGATCGGCTCGCCCGGACCGCTCGACCGCACCCATCTTCAACGGCTGGCCGCGATCGCCAGGCGCTTTGAGCCGACCCTCGTTTCCGAGCACCTGGCCTGGTCGACCCACGAGGGCGCGTTCCTCAACGACCTCCTGCCCCTGCCCTACACCGACGAGACGCTCGCCCGGGTCTCCGAGCATGTCGACGAAGTGCAGAACGCGCTCGGCCGAACTATGCTGCTCGAAAATCCCTCGACCTATGTCGTGTTCGCTGAAAGCACGTGGGCGGAGACGGATTTCCTGCGCGAGATCGCCCGCCGGACCGGCTGCGGCCTTCTGCTCGACGTCAACAACGTGTTCGTCAGCGCCGTCAATCACGGCTTCGATCCCGAGCTCTATCTCGCCGATTTTCCG
>DATCEJ010000538.1:0-3833 GCA_036510135.1 Roseiarcus sp.
GCCGGGTTCAAAGGTCGTCGTTGGCGATGGACCGGCAAGGAAGAAGCTTCAGGCGCGCTTTCCTTCAGCGCATTTCGTCGGCGAAATGCGGGACGAGAGGCTTGCCGCCGCCTATGCGAGCGCCGACGTATTCGTGTTCCCAAGTTTGACCGACACATTTGGCCTCGTGCTGCTTGAAGCGCTTGCGTCGGGGCTGCCAGTGGCTGCAAATCCCGTTGTCGGCCCAATCGACGTGATTGGAGAGAGCGGCGCTGGCGTACTTGACGCCAATCTCGGTCGGGCCGCGCTCGCAGCGCTCTCGATCCCAAGAGAGCTTGCGCGCGCCCGTGCCCTCACCTTTAGCCTCAGCGAGTCCGCGCGGCAATTCGTAGACAACGTGTTTGCCGCGCATTTGGCCGCCGTGTTGGGGTAACGTCGCACGCGCTCTTCGAGACCAGAAATCTCCCATCGGCTTCGTCAGAGATCGAAGAGGTCCCGCGCCCGGCTCGACGCGCTAAATGCAGCCGGCTCGCGGGTTGAAGCGGCCGCTTCCGTTACGGCTACTTCCCGCCGCCGATGCAGGTGTCCACGTTCTTCGGCGTGCAGACGTCGAGCCCGGTATAGGTCGGGTCAGGCGGCGGCGCTTTGCCGTCCTTCATGGCCTTCAGCGCGTACATGACCTTGTAGCCCATATCGAACGGCCGCTGTCCGACATTGCCAGTCGCGAGCCCTTCCCTCAAATCGTCAAGCTGCATCGGCAGCGTGTCCGCGACCGCGATGGCGATCTCGCCCTTCGCGATTTTGTCTTTGAACTGCCCCATCGAGTTCTTGTAGGCGTCGACCAGGAACTCGCCAAAGCCTCCAGTGGCCACGAAGGCGTCGAGCTTGGGGTCCTTGTTGAGCAGGTCCTGCTCCATCTGCATGGCGAGAGGGAAGTCGTCGTTCGTGTATTGCGGACAGCCGGCGACTTCGGTCCACCCATTCTGGCCAGTCAGCTTCTCGCCTGGCGCCTCTGCGCTCTTCTTGCCGGCCAAGGTGTCGCGCACGCCTTGCATGCGTTCGTTGTGGTTGGCAGCCGCGGCGCCGCCCGACTGGATGCAGATCGTGCCGCCCTTCGGCTTGGTCTCCATCACGAGCTTCGCGAGATTGACGCCAATGTCATAATTGTGCGTGCCGATGTAGGTGGCGCGCAGGCCCTTGTCTTTCTCGAGAAGATCCGAATCCCAGGTGATGACCGGAATATTGGCGGCCTTGGCGCCTTGCAGCGCCGCGGCGATCGCGGCGGCGTTGGCCGGCGACACGGCGATCCCGTCGACTTTCTTGGTGATGAGATCGCCGACGATCTGCGCCTGCTCGTCGCCGCCGCCGTGCTCGCTTGGGCCGATGTAGAGGCATTTGATAGCGCCCTTGAGCTCCGCCTCCGCCTTTTTGCACCCGGCCAGGGCCTGGTCATAAAACGGATTGTTGGTGCTCTTGGGCACGAGCGCGAAGGTGTAGGGGTCGGCCGCACGGGCGCCCGCGGAAGCCGCAAGCAGCGCGCCCGCAGCGACGGCGCAGCACAAAGTCACTTTCAGCATTGTCGTTCCTCCCATGAGCTGGGCGCCCGCTTTCGTGCGGACGCTCCGTCGTATCTCGCTAGCTGTAGCATCGAACAGAACGGAGTGAGGCGCAAGAGCGCGATCGCGTTCACAGGAGAAACGGCGTCGCCGCCGCTCCTGCCGATCCTGGGAACGAACCTCCCGGGTTCAGCGTTTTGAGTGCGGGCGAAGCTCGCGCCAGTCAACCACCTAGAGTAGTATCGTCACTGATGGCCGAGGATCCTCTAGGTTTAGCGCGTCTGGCGAAAGTGCAAGTTCCGGCCGCGGAGACGCCGAAGCCCGAGGCTCTGTTCGGGCTGGCCATGGGCGTTGTCATCGTATCCGGGCTCTATTTGGCCCGGGATGTGCTCATCCCGATAACTCTGGCGGTCGTTCTCAGCTTCTTCCTCGCGCCGATCGTCAAGCTGCTTCAGCACGCCCGCCTGCCGAAAGTCGCGGCCGTCATCGTCGCGGTGCTGGTGGCGCTGGCGGTCATCTTGTTGGTCGGCGCGATCATCGGCTCTCAGATCGAAGCGCTCGTCGGCAATCTGCCCCAATATCTGTCGACGGTGAACGCCAAGATCGAGTGGGGTCACCGTATCATAAACGGTCTGGTCACGCAGGTGACCAACCGTCTCGGCACGCTCCACGAACTCCCGGCCCCCGCCCTCGGCTCGGGCGGCGGCGCCGTGACGGAACCGGCGCCGATTCCGGTCATCATGGCGTCCTCGTCGACCAGCTATCTCGAAACGGCGCGCGTGATTCTGGAGCCCATTCTCTCGCCCCTGGCCACGCTCGCCATCGTTCTCATCGTCACAATATTCATCCTCATCCGCCAGGAGGATCTGCGCGATCGGCTGATACGGCTTTTTGGCTCCAATGATCTTCATCGGACGACGCACGCCATCGACGATGCGACGCGACGCTTGACCCGGTATTTTCTGACGCAGGCCGCAATCAACATATGCTTTGGGATCTTTGTCGGCGTCGGTCTATTTTTCATTGGCTTGCCGAGCCCGGTGCTTTGGGGGCTTCTCGCCGCGCTGCTGCGATTTGTTCCCTATGTCGGATCGATAACCGCGGCCCTGCTTCCAATCGCGCTGGCGGCGGCGGTCGATCCGGGCTGGTCGAGCGCGCTCTGGACGGCCGGTCTTTTCATCGTCGCCGAGGGCGTGACCGGGCAATTCCTGGAGCCGGTGCTGTACGGCAGCAGCACTGGCCTCTCTCCGACGGCGGTCATTATCGTGGCGATCTTCTGGAGTTGGATCTGGGGACCCATCGGGCTGGTCCTGTCGACCCCCCTGACCTTATGCCTGGTCGTTATTGGCCGGCATGTTCGGCATCTCGAATTCTTCGATGTTCTGCTGGGAGACCGCCCGGCCCTGACGCCGGTCGAAACTCTCTATCAGCGATTGCTCGCTGGCGACCCCGACGAAATATTGGAGCAGGCGGACACCCTGCTGAAAGGGCGGGCCCTGTCCTCTTACTACGATGACATCGCGTTGAAGGCGCTTCGGCTGGTCGCGAGCGACATATCGCGCGGCGTCGTGCAGGCCGCCCAGCTTGTAAAAATCCAGGATGCGATGCTTGCGCTGATACAGGATCTCGAGTCTCACGATGACGTCGACCCGGTGCTCACCAAGGCGCAAGCGAAGGCTGCGGTTGTCGAAGTCGCAGGGGTGGCCCGCCCGGAACGCGAAACTTCCAACCAGCCGGCGCCGGAGGGACAGGTCGACGCGGATTCAAATCTCCCCGACATCTGGCGCACCGAACGAAGCGTGCTGTGCATCCCCGGCCGCGGTCCCCTTGACGGGGTCGCGGCGTCGATGCTCGCGCAATTGCTGCGCAAGCATGGGCTTGGCGCGCAGGCGGCGCCCAGCGACGAGGCCTCGAGGTCGGCGATCAGCCGACTCGATACGACGGGCGTGGCGATGGTGTGCGTCGCCTATGCCGAGATCATCGGAAGCCCGCCGCATATGCGTTACCTCCTGCGTCGGGTGAGAAAGAGATTTCCCCTCTGTCCGATCCTGGTCGGGTTCTGGGAAGCGGACGATGCGTTGCTTCAGGATCTGTCGGCGCAGGAAATGACCGGCGCAACTGAGGTCATGAGCTCGCTTCATGAGGCCGTGCGGAAATGCCTGGAGGAGGCGCATAAGGTCGAGCAATCAGAACCAGAGCGAGACCATGAATCTGACCACCCTGGGGAAGACGTGACCGCAAAAGTGGAGCAGCCTGTCCGGTAAGGACGCGGAACCGGCATTTTCCTGAGCTTTGGTC
>DATCEJ010000539.1:0-5689 GCA_036510135.1 Roseiarcus sp.
TGTCCCGCCGAACATAGCGCCCGAAGCGACAGCCCCGGCCAACCCTGCCTTGAGCGCGCCACGTCGGGTCAAAGCGAGTTTGTCGAATTGCGTCATTACCGATCTCCATTCGCATGTGAATCCGACGCGAAGGCGATGGACTCAGTTGACCAAATCCCGAGGCCCTCAAGCCCGGAGACGTTCTTCATTTTCCTGAACGCCAATGTTGACGACCCTCGCGCGGGTGTCAAATTAAGAAAGCGCATGAACGGTCTGAACTTGACCGGTGGTTGCCCGGCCGGGCGGGACGTGCATTTCTACCGGCCGCCGCAAGGCGCCCAACCGACCCCGCTTTACACTGATCCAAAAGGCCGCCAATGATCGAGGAACCGCCGCCGATTGTTTTTGCTCCATCGATTGAACGACCATCGGCCCACGTCGTCGAGCGCTTTCGCGCGCCAACGAGCTTCATTGTCGACGCGATGAACGGCACAGGCGCCCTCGACTGGCGGATCAAGCCGCTCGTCGGCCGCTCAATGGTTGGCGTTGCGCTCACCTGCGATTGCGGGCCGCTCGACAATCTCGCGTTCATGGCGGCGCTCGCTGAATGCGAGCCGGGCGACGTGCTCATGGTCGCGACCAATGGCTATACCGGAGCCGCCGTGACCGGAGATCTCTTGATGTACGTCGCACGCAATCGCGGCGCCGCGGGCTTTGTCACCGACGGCCTCGTGCGCGACCTTGACGACCTCGAAACCGTCGGCCTGCCGACTTTCGCCATGGGCGTCACGCCGAATTCGCCGCAAAGACGCGGACCCGGCTCGGTCGGCCTGCCGATCGTCTGCGGCGGCGTGGCGGTCGCCTCGGGCGATATTGTGGTTGGCGATCGCGACGGCGTCGTCGTCGTCCAGCGCGCGCGTCTTGAAGAGACGCTCAAGAACCTCGACCGCGTCAAAGCCGCGGAGGCGGCGACGCTCGAGCGTGTGCGCGGCGGATTGAAAGAGCTGCCGGTCGAGGTGCCCGCGCTCAAACGAATGGGCAGAGGGTGAACCTGGCGCCGGGAAGGTAGCCAGAGGAAGGCGTTCGGCGTGATCGATTTTCCCATCGTCGATTCCCACATCCATCTCCTCGACCAGCGCCGGTTCGCCTATTCCTGGGCAAAGGACGCGCCGGCGCTCAAGCGCGACTGGACGCCGGACGATCTCGCCAACGCCGCGAAGCCTTATGAACTTGAAGGGCTCGTCTTCGTCGAGGTCGATGTCGACATGCCGCAATATCTCGACGAAGCCGAGTGGGTGGACGGGCTCGCTCACCATGACCGGCGCGTGCTGGGCGCCGTTGTCTGCCTGCCTCTCGAGCGCGGAGCGGCGATCGAGCCGGAAATCGGGCGCGTGGCGAAACTCAAGACGGTGCGCGGCGTGCGCCGCCTGATCCAGAGCCAGCCTGATCCGGACTTCGCGCTGAAACCCGCCTTCCTCGAAGCGCTCCGGCTGTTGCCGAAATACAATCTGTCGTTCGACGCCTGCATTCTGCATCCGCAAATGCCGAACACGCTCAAGATGATGCGCCAATGTCCGGAGGTTTCCTTCATTCTCGATCACATCGGCAAGCCTGGGATCAAAGCTGGACTCATCGATCCATGGCGAGCGCAGATTCGCGAGATGGCGGCGCTGCCCAATGTCGTGTGCAAGCTCTCCGGCGTCACCACCGAGGCCGACCTCAAGACCTGGACCCGCGACCAACTCAGGCCCTATATCGATCACGTGATCGCCTGCTTCGGTCCGGACCGCATTCTTTACGGCGGCGACTGGCCTGTATCCGAACTTGCCGGCAGCTATCTGCAGTGGCTGTCGACGCTGGACTGGGCGACGGCCGGCTTTTCGCCAGCCGACAAGCGCAAGCTCTTCCGCGACAATGCGATCAAGGCCTATCGGCTCGGCGCCTGATGGATAAGGCGACGCTCGAGCGCAAAGGCTATAGCATCGCCGCGTTGCGCGCGCTGGCGCGCAAGGAGCTGCCGCGCACGCTGTTCGACATGGTCGACGGGGCCGCCGGCGACGAGACCACCATGCGCAGCAACGAAGCGGCGCTCGCAGCGATCGAGCTCGCGCCGAAACTGCTCGCGGGCGCGCCGACCCGCGACCAGTCGGTGGAGCTTTTTGGAGAGACGCTTCGCTCGCCGGTCATCATCGGCCCGACCGGGCTTGCGGGTCTGTTGTGGCCGCATGCCGAGCTTGCCGCGGCGCGCGCAGCCGCCCGGTTCGGAACGATCTACTGCACGAGCCACGCCTCGACCGCGACCATCGAGGAGATCGGCGCCGCGACGCCGGGACCAAAATGGATGCAGGTCTTTCTCTACAAGGATCGCGGCCTGACCGCCGAATTCACAGCGCGCGCGGCCGCCGCCGGCTACCAGGGCCTCATCCTCACCGTCGACAATCAGGTTATGGCGGGGCGGGATCGCGACGCGCGCAACGGCATGAGCTTTCCGTTGCGCTGGGGTCCGCGCAGCATAGGCGACTTTTTGAGCCACCCGGCATGGCTCCTGCGCATGCGCGAGACGCCCTCGCCGACCTTCGTCAATTACGGCGCACGGACCTCGATCAGCGCTTTCGGCGCCCTCATGAACGAGCAGCTCGATCCCGACATCGGCTGGCGCGATGTGGACCGGCTGCGCGGGCAATGGCGCGGGCCGCTCCTGATCAAAGGCCTGCTGCATCCGGACGAGGCGTGCGAGGCGATCGACCGAGGCGCGGATGCAATTATCGTTTCCAACCACGGCGGGCGCCAGCTCGACGGCGCGGTCGCTTCGATCCGCGCCCTGCCCCGCATTGTCGAGGCGGTCGGCGGCCGGGCGCCGGTGCTCATCGATGGCGGTTTTCGTCGCGGCATCGACGTCGTCAAAGCGCTGGCGCTCGGCGCGCGTGGGGTCATGATCGGCCGTCCGCATCTTTGGGGCGTCGCCTGCGCGGGCGAGGACGGCGTCTTTTGGGCGCTCGAGCTTTTCCGCCGCGAGATCGACCGGGCGCTCGCGCTCGGCGGCTGGGACGGGATCGCCAAGCTCGATCCGAGCATCTTTTTCCAGGGGAGGCCGGGCTCGCCCACGCTACCGTGAGTCTCACAATACAACCGACCAACGTGTAAACAGAAGAACAAATACAGGATCAATTATGTACAAATGGACAGTTTCATCATTTAGCGTATAACAAACGTAGATCTCCCCGAGGCTATTTTGCGGCGTTCGGATTGCTCATCACGGGGGCATTCTGTTTCCCCGCCGGGCAGAGCGGCATGGATGGAAATCGATCCGCTCACCGAAACGTGATCGGCTTCGCGGATTGATCGGGTCGCCGCGTCGCCGGCAGGGATTGTTATCAACCTTGACAACAGGCGGCGTGGGGCGACGCAAAGCCTTGTGGGTTGTCTCCCCAGCGGCGTAGAGGCGACGCGCCATCGCACGGCTGACGCCTTGGCGAAGCCAGGGCCGCTTTGCTTCCGCGCTGTGATCGTCGTCACAGTCGTGACGCGGCTTACGATGTATCCGATTTAACCTATCGGAAAGTTGAAATCGGAACTTTGGCTACGAGATTTTGACCGCGCTCGGAGACGGGATCTCGACGAACGCTGGCGGCGGGTCGCGCGTAGGCGCGTACTGACGATCTTTGGCGGTCCCTGGAGAAGTGAGAAGTGTTCACAATGCTGGAACAGGACACAGGACGGAAGACCCATAAGTTCGCTGCGTCTTCCGCAATCGAAACGAACCCTTCGCAAACCAATGATCCCCAAGAGGGCGCGAGGCTCGTCCGCGCATTCTTGCGGATCGCGGACGCTGAGGTTCGCTTAGCGATCGTTCACATGGTCGAAAACATGGGCTCCGCGGCTGCATCTTCATAGGCGATTGGCGCGCCGCGCTCCTTCCCGCCATTCGTTCCCCAGCGCTATCGTCACGAAGCTGCGTCGACATCCCTTGCAGATACTTTCCTGCCCTCGGCCTTGGGAACGCCGGGGTGCGGCAGGGTTTTCCCGATCGGCGCCTTGGGATCCCCCACTCCGCTCTCGCCGGGAAGGGCTTGGTCGAAGAATTATGCGCGGCCAAGGGAACAGCTCAACGTCAAAGCGGTTTTGCTGTGGAACACAGTGGAGGAGACAGCCATGTCCGATAAAGCTGAACAAGACGCACAGCCGGAGGCCCTCGCCGCCTTCGCGGCCGCAGCCCGCAATAAGGGCATGAAGCCAGCCGGTCAGGGCATCTCGGCCACCGCCGAGACGGCGGCCAAGCCGGGTGATTTGGAGGCCGAGGAGAAGGACGCGGCCGACATTATGGGAGGCAATGCGACCGGCGATAAAAAGCGTGTAGACGCCGCAATTTCTGACACCGCCAAGAGGGACAAGCGCGCGGGATAGGTCCCACGCACTGTCGCGGAACCCTCGATTCCGCGGGAGTTGCCTGGACGCCCAAGTGGTGTGGCTCGCTCTCGCTCGGCTCGGCCGGGGTCACATGGCGAATTTGGCGAAGCCGTAGAGCATCCCGGCGATTCCGAGATAGCTTCGCTCCACCACAGGCGACTGTCCGATGCCGCGGTCCTCGCGTGGATCAGCCCAAAGAACGTCAGAATGGAGCCGGCAAAGGCGAAGGCTGCCGCCTTCTCGAACTGACGTTCAATGGCGAACACGGGGACGATGACCAGAATGAGATCGATGGCCTTGGTCGTCTGCTGGGCTCGTTGCGCGGCCCCTGCGGGCCGGAGGTCCTCACGCAAGGAACGTGCCTGCGTGCCAGCGAACACCCGAGCCGCGTTCGCGTTCGCCCCTATTCCACTGTCACCGATTTCGCCAGGTTGCGCGGCTGGTCGGCGTCTTTACCCATGATGACAGCGGTGTGGTAGGCCAGCATCTGGATCGGCGCGGCATAGACGATCGGGGCGAAATTGACGGCCATGTGGGGCATCGGCAGGACATGCTCGATCGCCACCCCCGCCTCCTCCGCCGCATGGCCGTCGCCGATCAAAATGAGACGGCCGCCCCGCGCCGCGACCTCCTGCATGTTGGACAATGTCTTTTCGAACACCGCATCGCGCGGCGCGATGACGATTACCGGCATCGCTTCGTCAATGAGCGCGATGGGCCCATGCTTGAGTTCACCCGCTGCGTAACCTTCTGCGTGGATGTAGCTCAATTCCTTGAGTTTCAGCGCGCCTTCCAACGCTAGCGGATAGGCCGTGCCGCGGCCAAGATAGAGCACGTCGCGGGCGCGCGCGATCGCTTGCGCGAGCTTCTCGGCGATGGGCTCAAGCTTGAGCGCCTCGGCGAGAAGTCCCGGGGTGGCGACGAGCTCGCCGACCAGCGCCGCCTCGGTGGCCTCGTCGATGATCCCGCGCGCTCTTCCGAGGCCGATCGCCAGCGCCGCCAGCGCCGCGAGCTGGCAGGTAAAGGCCTTGGTCGAGGCGACGCCGATCTCGGGGCCGGCAAGGGTGGGCGCCGCCGCATCGGTCAGCCGCGCGATGCTGGAATCCGGCACGTTGACGACGCCGATCGTCTTCGCGCCCCTCTCCTTCACGTAGCGCAGCGACGCCAGCGTGTCCGCCGTCTCGCCTGATTGCGAGACGACGATGGTCAGGCCCCCGTCGTCGACGGGCGCCTCGCGGTAGCGGTATTCCGAGGCGACATCGATCTCGACCGGCAGCCGCGCCCAGCGCTCGATCCAATATTT
>DATCEJ010000540.1:0-30074 GCA_036510135.1 Roseiarcus sp.
TAGCCGTGGCCGGCGAGGCCGAAGCGGAACAATTCCTCGAACTGATCGACGACCAGGATGAGCGATCGGCCGCCCAGGCCACCCGCTTCGGCGAGCGCGCTCTCGAAACTGAAGCTCGACTGTCGCAGCGTCCATTCGATACGGTCACGCCGTCGCGCAGTCTCGTCCGGACTGTCTTTGGCAGACAGTTTCGTCAAGGCGCCCGCGAGGCGCGTGATCGGCGCTCCGCCGGGCCGCATGTCGAGAAATGCCCACGTGGGCCCGCCGGAGTCGGCGGTCTCATCGGCGAGCAGACCCTGAAGCCCCGCAAGCACCAGAGACGACTTGCCGCTGCCGGAACCGCCGATCACGGCGATAAACCGGCCATTCTCAACGAGCCGGTAGAGCGCAAAGGCCTGACGCTCGCGCCCGAAGAAGAAACTCCGGTCGGCGAAGCCGAAGGGACGCAGACCGGGAAAAGGCCGCTCATTGGAAAGCCGCGTCCCGTCATCCGGCGGAGGCGGCTCGGCGGGCGTCACGGGCGCCGTTTCACCCGGCGTCTTGTCGTGAGCCGCCGCGTCTCCGGCTTCGACCGCGCTCATGGCTTGAAGCTTGGCGCCGAGGTGAGATCCGCCAGCAATTGCGCCGTCGGCGGGCCCGCCTCGACAAGGTCGACCACTTTGTCGAACTCGCCGTCCTGGAAGATGAGCGAGAGGGTGTTCTTCTTCTTATGCGATGCGGGCGGGGGCCCGGCGATAAGGCCACGAAAGGCGAACTGCCCCTTGCGGCCGAGCGCCTGCCAGTCCGACAGCCTGTCGGCTTCCGACCGAACCCAAACCTCGGAGGCGTTCCCCCAGCAGAGCGTCACCGCATCGCACCTGGCGAGCAGGTCGCTGTTGTAGCGGCGCGCGTCGGCATCGGAATCAGCCACGGGGATGCGCGGCTTCACCGAGCTTTCGAGCAAAGCCTGCGCGACCGCGCCCACATAGTCCTCATCCGCCGAATGGTATGAAAGATAGAGGTCGAGCTTGTTGCCGGCGGCCGCCGTCACGACCGGCTTTGGCGCCGTCTCCGTGAGATACTGGAACAGGAACTCGATGAACTTGCTTAAAATGTCGCCATCGATCTTGTCCGTCGCGATCTGCTGATCGAAGCGCTCCAGCGCCTTCAGCGGATCGCGCTCGACTTCCGGACCCCCGGGAACCGCCTCGCCCTGGTCGAGAATTTTTGGCGCCCAGACAATGCGGCGATTGAGCTTCTGCCCCGCTGGACCTTCCGCCTGCGCGGCCTTGGCGCGGGCAAGCGCCAGCTGAAGCTTTACGATATTGTCGAGACCTTCGGGCGCAAATCCGCCGCTGTCGCCGACGAGATGGACGAAGACTTCGGCCTTGGATAGCGCATCGGTCAGCAAGGTTCCGGCGCTCTTGTCGCTTGGCATATCCGTCGAAGGATCTGGCGCCACATTGAAACCGTTGCCCTGAAGCTCTGTAACGAGGCGGACATAGGCGGCCTTCATGTCGCCTGCGGGCTTGGCGAGAAAGACGGTGCGTCCAGTCGGCGCGACGATCGGCGCGGTCTGCTGCATCGTCAGAGGCGCCGGCGCGCCGCTCATGATCTGGCTCACGCGCTTTTGCAGTCCGCCCGCGAGATCGTCGAGTTCGGCGTAGAACCGATCGTTGCACCTGCCACGATTGAAGAAGGGCGTGATCGCGCAGACGTCGTTCTCGTCATCGCGCGAGTAGAACAGGAAGCCTTCCTGGCCTTGCAATTCGGGCGGCCGGACACTGCGATCGACATAACCCTTGCCAACGACAAGCATTCGTGTCGCTGGACTCGTGACGCCCGCGGCTTTGCGCAAGCTGAGGAAAGTTTCGAACTCCTTGCGGCAATACGGGCGCTGCATCCAGTTCGGCGACATCACGACGACGAGCAGTTCGGCCTGGCTGAGCCCGTCGTCGATGATGTCCGCGAACTGATCGCCCTGGCTGATCCGACGATGGTCGCGCCAGACTTTCGCCTGCCGCGCCCCGAGGTCGCGCAGCTTCAGGCGCAGTTGCTGATCGAGGAAACTGACGAAGCCGGGTTCGTCCGGATCCGGCGACAGGATCAGGTCGTCGTCGTGAGCATAGGACATGAAGATGACGACGTCGTCGCTCATCGAAGCTCGCCCGTCTCCCTGAAAAGATTGCGCTTTCCAGCGCCCATCATACGACTAAACCCTTGAGTTTGTTTCCGGTCAACATCAACGGGCGCCTTTAGGCCGGGTAGACGAGCCGGCCAAGAGGGAAATTCTACCTATTGACCCAAAGCACGAACTCAGCCGACCGGCTGTGACAGGGGTCACATCGCGATCCTTACGGGGTTTAAGGTCACCGAGTATGGCGACGCTTCCCGCGTTTCTATCCCCGATCGCGCATCAACCTCGACTTGTCGCGGTTCCAGTCGCGCGCCTTCTCGGTCTCGCGCTTGTCATGCAGCTTCTTGCCGCGCCCGAGCGCGATGGCGATCTTGGCCCGGCCTTTGGCGTTGAAGTAGATGCGGAGCGGAACGATGGTCATGCCTTCGCGCTCGATGCCCTTCGCCAGTTTGACGATCTCCTTGGCGTGCAACAGCAGTTTGCGCGGACGCTTGGGCTCGTGGTTGAAACGGTTGGCCTGCAAATATTCGGGGATGTTGGCGTTGTAGAGGATGATTGCGCCACTGCGGTCGACGGCCGCGTAGCTCTCGGCGACTGTCGCCTTGCCGGTCCTCAGTGACTTCACCTCCGTACCGGTGAGCATCAGGCCGGCTTCGAATGTCTCGCCGATCTCATAGTCGTAGCGCGCGCGCCGGTTGTCGGCGACGACCTTGTAGTTTGGCTTTTCCTTTTCGGCCGCCATATCAGCTCTTAAGCATTCAAGAGGCCCGCATGGACCATGGCGCGGCGGATCAGCGCCTCGGTCGCCTGGCCAACCGGAACGAGCGGCAAGCGGGTCTCGGGCTGAATCCGGCCGAGAACGCTCAGTCCGTATTTGGCCCCGTTGACACCCGGCTCGGCGAAGATTGCCGTGTGGAGCGGCGTCAGGCGGTCCTGGATCGTGAGCGCGTGGCCCCAGTCGTCCTTGAAGGTCGCCTCCATCAACTCGGCGCACAGCCGGGGCGCGACATTCGCGCTCACCGAAATGCAGCCGTGGCCGCCCGCGGCCATCGCCGCGAGCGCCGTCATGTCTTCGCCAGAAAGTTGGATAAAGTCCCCCCCCATCGCGTGTCGCTGGCGCGAGACGCGCCCGACGTCGCCGGTCGCGTCCTTGACGCCGACGATATTGGGCAGTTCGGACAACCGCGTCATCGTCTCGACCGACATATCGACGACGCTTCGCGGGGGGATGTTGTAGATGATGATCGGAATTCCGACGGCGTCGTTGACGGTCTTGAAGTGCTGGTAGAGCCCTTCCTGCGTCGGCTTGTTGTAATATGGCGTGACGACCAGAACGGCGTCCGCGCCGCTGTCCTCGGCGTGCCGCGCAAGCTCGACAGCCTCGCCGGTATTGTTGGAACCCGCGCCGGCGATGACCGGAATCCGGCCGCGCGCTTCGTCGATGCAGATATCGACGGCGCGGCGGTGCTCCTCATGGGTGAGCGTTGGGCTTTCTCCGGTCGTTCCGACCGGAACCAGACCATGCGAGCCGGAAGTGATCTGCCAGTCGATCAGCGCGCGGTAGGCGGCTTCGTCGATCTTGCCATCCTTGAACGGGGTGACCAGCGCGGTCATCGATCCGTGAAACTTCGCTCGCTTTTCCATGGCTCCCGCTCGGCTCGTCTCGCGCCCGGTCGATTCCTGAGGTTTGCGCGCTGGCGGACACATAGCCCCGACGCGCAGCAGGCGAAAGGGGTTCCGCGCCGGGCGCCGCGGTTTACGCCTTGGTCACCAAGATCGGGCCATCCTCTTTCGAGAGGACTGGTCCCATGAGAATCTTGCGATTCGGCTCGCTTCTGGCCGTTGCCGGCGCCGCTTGCGTGGTTGTGTGGATGCCACATGGGCGTCGTCCCCCGTCCGACGTCGCAACGCTCGATCGCGCGCCGACTGAGACCGCAAGTATGACCGGCGGCTCGAAATCTCTGCGCGCCTCGCCCCCACTGGACTATGGCTCCACGTCCTCCACCAGCCCCGAGGCGGCTGGGCTCAAGCCCCCTTCCACAATCGGCATGGAACCGTCTCGCGTCCCCCCATCCTCAGGCGAGGCTCTCCAGAGCGACAAAGACGCCAAGGTCCAATTCGCCTACGCCAACCTTGAAGGCGCGGCGCCCGCGCCGGGCGCGCCTCCCGAGCCCGCGCCGGCGGCGACCGCGGCGGTTCCGGAGCTGTCCGCGCCGCCGCCAGGCCCAGCGCTCTCTGCGCCCGCGGCTGACCCGGCGTTGCCGCCGCCTCCGCCTGTTTCCCAAGCGGCGGTCCTGTACAGGAAGGGCGATGTCGCGGGCCTCAGCGTGCTCGCGGCTTCCGCCACTGACATGGCTGAGCGGTCGGCTCTCGAATGGGCGTCATTGCGCGCCGACGCGCACCCGTCCTTCGCCACGCTTGCCGATTTCCTCGACGTTCATCCGACCTGGCCGAGCCGCGGCTGGATTCGCGAGCAGGAGGAAGCCGACCTTGTCGCGCATCCGCAGCCGCCGACGAAGGTCGCCGCATTTTTCGCCAGCGACCCGCCGCAGTCGAGCGCGGGCAAGATTGCCGCCGCGCGCGCCGCGCAAGCGCTGGGCCGCTCCGAGGAGGCGTCGCAAATCATCCGCGCCTCGTGGCGCGAGGACACTTTCGACGGGCTGGCGGAGAGCGTGATCTTGCGCGAATTCGGCTCTTCGCTCGCCAAGGCCGACCACGCTTATCGCGCTGACCGCCTGCTCTATGCAGGCTATCTCAGCGCTGGCGCACGCGCCGCGGCGCTTGCCGGTCCCGACGTCTTGGCGCTCGCTCAGGCCCGCATCGCGGCGGCTCGCGCGCCCATGAGCCCCGGGCTCATCAAGGCGGTTCCCCCGGCCTTGCGCAACGATCCCGGTCTCCTGTTCTCCAGGATCCAGTACGCCCGCCGCTCGGGCCGTGTCTACGAGGCGGCGGTCCTGCTGAGCCTCGCGCCGCACGATCGCGCCGCGCTCGTCAACCCGGATCGATGGTGGAGCGAGCGGAAGATGGTCGCCCGCACGCTGCTCGACCTCGACGAGCCGCAACTTGCATTCGAGGTCTGCGACCAGACCGTCCAGCCCGACTCGTCCGAGGCTCAGGTCGACGCGGCCTTCCATGCGGGCTGGATCGCCTTGCGCTTCCTCGACGACGCGCCTTCGGCCGCCAAGCGCTTTGCGCTCGCCGCCAAGGCCGCCGAAAATCCCCTGTCCCGCGCTCGCGCCGCGTATTGGCAAGGACGAGCCGCCGAGACTATGGGCGACTCCGAGGCGGCCAAGAGTTTCTACGCGCGCGCCGCTACCGTGCCGATCGCCTATTACGGCCAGCTCGCCGCGCAACGTCTGGGTGAGACCCGTCTCGCCTTCCGCGCTCCGGCGGCCGCGGCCGAGGGCGATCGGCGCGACGAGGCGGTTCGCGCAGTCCAGGCGCTCTATGCCGACGGACTCGACGATCTCGCGGCAGGGCTCGCCTTCGACGCGGCTCGCCAATGGCGCGACGAGGCGCAGCTTGCCGCCATGGCTGAGGTGGTGAAGCAGCACGACGACACAGGAACTCAAGTCCGATTCGCCAAGATCGCCGTCATGCAAGGCCACCCGCTCGAAGCGATGGCCTTTCCGGCCGCCGGCATGCCGGCCTTCGTGCCGCTCCCTCGCTCGGCCGACCTGCCGACCGTCTATGCGGTCGCGCGGCAGGAGAGCGAATTCATCTGGCATGCGTCGTCCGGGGCTGGCGCGAAGGGCCTCATGCAGATGTTGCCGTCGACCGCGGTTGTGACGGCACGGCGGGCCGGCGTCGAGTTCGATTACGCCCGCCTTATTGTCGATCCCGCCTTCAACACCCAGCTCGGAGCGGCGCTCCTGGGCCAATTGATCGAAGACGAACGAGGCTCGCGCGAGCTTGCGTTTGCCGCATACAACGCCGGTCCAGGTCGGGTCGCGCAATGGATCGCGGCGCATGGCGATCCGCGCGACGGAGCGGTCGATCTCGTCGACTGGATCGAGCGCATTCCGTTCGACGAGACGCGCGACTATGTCGAGCGGGTCAGCGAGAACCTTGGCGTCTACCGCCAGCGTTTCGCCGATGAGAAGCTAGCCCCACCGCCGGTGTCGGCCCGAGTGGCGCGCGAGTAGAGCGGGTTCGGCTGAAGCCCCAAGACGCTGGCCGTTACGACACTCGGCTCAAATCTGCCAAACGCGACGGGCGGCGCAAGCAGGGCGGCTGCGGCTCATCGCGCTTCACGTTGGAACTCTTTGCGCTTCTTCTTCGTTATGTGTCCGCGGTTTCTCAAGCAGGGAAGGGTACGTCGTGGACAAGACCATCATGGGGCTGCTGGGCGGCGCATCGGCGCTCGCTCTCCTCGGCGCATCTCAGGCGTCCGCTGCGCCTTCCGTCGATGAGGTCAACCTCTTGCAGCCGGCCCGCTCGTTTGCCGAGTTGCTGGAGCCCATCCCGGATGCCGAGAAGGTTCTGCGCGCAGAGAACGAGCGCAGCAATGATACTGCCGGTTCTGAAGAAAAGCCGATGGTCGTGGCTGACTATTACCATCACCACTATCATCATCACTATCACCATCACCATCATCATCACCACTATTATCATCACCACTATTATCATCACCACTACCACCATCATCACCATCATCACTATTACTAGTGATGATGACTGGCCGATACTAGTGATGATGGCTGGCCGACGCGGCTCTCCATTTGAATGGAAGCCGGTTTGCTGACTTCTTGGTCGTGCCGCCACGCTGGTCGGTGGATCCGTTTGGATTTTCTTGGCGCCTCGCCGGTTCGCTGCGAAAACCCCGCTTTTGAGCTATTGGATTCGTTTGGATTTCCTTGGATTCTCTCGTCCGAATCGAGACTTTTCAATGCGTTACGCGAGATAAACGCCGAAAAATTTTTCGGGCGCTTTTGCCGCTGGTGTTGGCGTCGTCACGGCGGGAGGCCACGGTCTGACCATGTGAAAGGGCGAGGTTGATCATAGGGCGAGCTTAGCCTGATTTTGGATTTTCCGCAACAATTTGTCGCCCGAGCCGTTGTCCTTCGGTCGCTTCAATCCACGGCAGCTAACGCTGCCGGCAGCGAAAAGTCGGGCGCCGTCGCTGTGAGCTCACGGCAGACGTGGGGTCGTTTCGGAAAGGCCGCCCTCGGTCAGCGGCTCTTCTTGGCTTTTTCGGTCGCCGCGCCGAGGATATGTCGATACGTGCCGTCGAACACCGTGTTGGTGGCGGACGTCCACTCTGTCTCGGCTGATAGCGTGCCGCGGCTCTGAAAAATACGCCGCGACTGCAATTCGCGCTCCGCAGCCTCTTCGTCCGACATTGCAACAAGGTCGAATGTCGCCTCTTCGGGCACGATGAGGATCTGCGCGAACGGTTCGCCAGGCCGAAAAATATGGGTCTTGCCTTCGGGCGGCGATTTGAACACCAGGAAAAAGATCATCGGCCACCATCGGCGGATGAGCGCCGGGACCGCGATCGGCGTCGTGTCTGTCGGGTCGGTGTAGAAACGCGGATGCGGCTCGGTGCGAACCGCCCAGCCCTCCTCGACCTTGAGGTCAAGCGACAGCTGGTAGGTGTAGTAGAGATCGCCGAACGGGCGGAAGGGCGGCCATTGGCCGCCCGGCCCGTCAGGCGGGGGACCGAAATCGCCGTCAAGCGAAACCCGCCCCCCGCTGGTGTTCACATGCAGTTCGTTGTCATACGGGTAGCACAGCTCGATCCCGTAACGAGCGCCTTCCGAAAACGGGAGGCAATGCCAGGCCTGCTCCATCGACCCGTCTTTTCGGGGGTGGCGTTCGCCGCCCCAGCCGGGGACTTCGAGCCTGGTGCGCCGCGGATTGAGCCCTGGCGTGAACGACCGATACTTGACCTGCATAGGCGAGCCACCCTGCCGCATTGCTCGATTCAATACATTTGACGCGACCTTCGTTCCGAAAGGCGTGGTCTGCGCCCAGCGTCGAAACCGCGTTCTATCCGGCCCCCAAAACTCAGATCAAGGCCTTCACTGTTTCGACCAGCTTCGGGATGTCGACCGCGTAGGCGAAGGTCGAATCCTTCACATGCCGAGGCATGCTCGCCAGCACTTCGGCGGACTGGCGCTGGAAGAGGACAACGTGTTCAAGCCCCAGCATGGCGCAGAAATGCGACGACCACGGGTCGTGCTGGCCCTCGGCGATGATCTCGACGATCTTTGTCTGCGGCGGGCAGAAATAGGCGTTCGACAAGGCGGCGCCGAACTCGCACACGATGATCTCCGCCTGAGCGTACAATAGCGCCTGTTCGTCGAACTTGAGCTGGTCCGGCTGGATCGCAACGAAACCGAGCGCTTTGAGCGCCTCGATCATCGCCGCGCGATTGGTGAGATTTCGGCTGTTTGACGGGCTGCGGCAGATGAGCACCCGTGGCGGCGTGCTCATCGCCGGCGCATGCTTTCGCACGTTGGCCAGGATACGCGCGAAGGCTTCGCGGCTTTGGGGATGCGCGTTCTGGCTGTTCAGGCCCGTGAACCTGTTCGAGGTGATCGCATGTTCGAGAAAGACAGGCCTCGGCCTGATCTCCTGGATGAGGCCCTGTGGCGCCTCGAGCCGGGCGATCAGGGCCCGCTGCCACGGGTGCAGCCTCCAGGTCAGCATTGGCGCGCCCATTCTCGTGGCGAGATCGATCAGCGGAACAATGTCATGCAGATAATGGCCGTAATTGTGCTTGTCCGAACCGGAGATCAGCAAGTGCTCGCCAGCGATACGTGGCGCGCGCGCGAGCCGTTCGAGATGGAGCCGGCGCTCCAGCGTTCCATCCGCTTGCGGCCGCCCGATGATCGCCTTGATCGACGACAAGTATCCCTCGCGGAAGGGGCCGAGAAACGAATGGCGCCAAACGCGACCCTCCGGCGAAATGAGCAGGCCGAACGCTGGAAACCAGTATTGATCGACGAGATGCTCGAGCGTCATCGCCGGCGCGTTGACGGCGTGATCGAGATAATGGACGCGCTCCTCGTTCGTCGAATTGACGCTGAGCGGATGCAGTCGGGTCCGGTATTGCTGAGGCGCGACGACCTCGCATTGCGAGAGCGGGGGCGGCAAGCGTCCCTCGTAAGGGACGGCCGTCGGATTCGTCGTCTCGTCGAGCGCGACCCGAACGCCCTCTCCGGACAGGGGCAGCGCGTCGCGCAGACGGCGGCGGAAGCTCCGCAACGGCGTGCGGACGGCGTCGCGCCAGGCTGCATGCAGCGATCGGCTGAGACGAACGAGCTTTTCGTTTTCGATTCGGTCGCGCGCCACGCCGCTCCGCTGGCTGTCTGACAAAGTTCCGATCCGCTCCACTGGCGAGGACTGGCGCCCGCGCGATTCAGCCGCGGGTCTATGCCCCAAGGGGCTGTCATCGGCAAGGCAGCCTTATCCACCGCGATCGGCGCGCCTCACGTGACTTTGCCCATTTCGCGGTCTAGCCCCGGTAAGGCTATGGCCATCCGATTCGTTCACACCGCCGACGTCCACCTCGATTCGCCTTTGGCGACGCTCGCGCTACGGGATCCGGGACTCGCGGAGTTGATTGGCGGGGCGACGCGAAAAGCCTTTGTCGCCGTGATGAAATGAACTTTCGCTTCCTTCACGCGGCGGATCTTCATCTCGGCAGCCCCTTCCTCGGCCTGGCGCAGAAGGACAACGAAGTCGCCGCGCGGTTCGCCAGGGCGAGCCGAACGGCGTTCGAAGACCTCGTCACGCAGGCGTTGGAGGAAGGTGTTTCGTTTGTCGTGATCGCTGGCGACGTCTTCGACGGGGAGTGGAAGGACGCTTCCATAGCCCTCTTTTTGAACCGGCAATTGGCTCGGCTCTCAAATCGCGGCATTCCAACATTTTTCTTGCGGGGCAATCATGACGCGGAAAGCCTCGTCACCAAATCCCTGACATGGCCGGAGAACGTTTTCGAGTTTTCGACCAGGAGACCGGAAACCCACCGCATCAAAGATTTGCGTGTCGCGCTGCACGGACGCGGGTTTCCGCACCGTGAGGTGGTTGAGAATTACGCTGTCGACTATCCAGAACCTGTTGCCGGGTGGTTCAACATTGGCGTGCTCCACACCGCGTGCGGCCGCACTGGCCATGAAAACTACGCGCCCTGCACGGCCGCCGACCTCGCGGCGCGCAATTATGACTATTGGGCGCTCGGCCACGTCCATGCCTTCGAAATCGTCTCGCGGGATCCGTGGATCGTCTATCCCGGCAATCTCCAGGGCCGCAGCATCAGAGAATGCGGCGAGAGGGGCGCGGTCATTGTTGAGGTCGCGGACGGCGTCGTCGCAAATGTGCGGCGCGTTGTAACGGACTGCGCCCGTTGGGCTGAGGTGTTCGTCGACGCCTCGCCGCACGATGACGAGACCGCCCTGCTTCGTGCCGTCGAGACAGAACTGCGACCGCACGCGGCCAATGCGGCCGGGCGCCTTCTCGCTGTGCGAGTTGTCCTGACGGGGGATACGAAACTGCATCCGCGATTCGTCGCCGATCGGGAGCGCTTGCGCGACGAGGTGGAGGCGGCGGCGCAGCGGTGTGGCGAGGACATATGGCTCGAACGGTTGCGCATAGATACGACGGAGCCGCAGCGGGCGGCGGGCGACGCGGCGCTAGCGGAAATCGATTTGGCGGCCGCTCTCCAAAGATGTGAAGCGGACGTGGCATTGCGCGCGCGTCTGGCCGATCTCGTCAGGACGGTCAAGGACAAGCTACCCGGCGGCATGGCGGAAGACGCGAGCGCAGCGCTGGATCTCGACTCGATCCTGACGGAAGGTCGCGCGCTGGCGCTGGGCCGCTCGGCGGAGGCCTGAGCCGCGATGAGGCTTCTCAGCCTCGAGATGGAGAAATTCGGCGCCTTCGCGGACCTGCGGATCGCGTTCCGGCCGGACGCCCGGCTGCATGTTGTCTACGGACCGAACGAGGCGGGCAAATCGACCGCGCTGGCTGCTGTCGGCGCCTTGCTGTTCGGCGTGCCGGAGCGGACGCCCTATGCGTCCGGCTTGCCCGGCCAGTTGCGCGTCGGCGGGGAGATCGTGGCGGCTGACGGCCGCTCGCTTAAATTTTGGCGGCGCAAGGGGCGCAAGAACACTCTTCTCGGCGGCGCCGGCAGTCCTCTGCCCGACGATGCGCTTGCGCCGTTTCTCGGTGGCCTTACCCAAGACGTGTTTGAGCGATCGTTCGGGCTGGACGCGAACCGGCTGCGCGCCGGTGGCGAGGAAATGTTGCGGGCGGACGGCGACGTCGGCGCCAGCCTCATGGCGGCTGCGTCCGGCCTGCGCGGACTGGCCGAACTCCGTCGATCCCTTGACAACGAAGCCGATGGCGTTTTCGCGCTCCGCTCCGGCAAGGACCGCCAATTCTATCAGGCGCTCGAACGCTTCACCGCGGCGCGCGCCGCCATTCGCGAAAAGGAACTTCGCAGCGATTCATGGATCAAGCTCAACAACGATATCGAAGAGCTCAGCCGAGAGCTGGAGCGGCTCCGCGCGGAGCGGCGAGCCGGCGAGATCGAGCAGGCGCGCCTCAGAAGGTTCAAGCGCGTATCGCCGCTTCTCAACCCGATCCAGGAGACGGAGGCGGCGCTCGCATCCTTCGACGATATGCCTCTCTTCGCGCCCGGCATGATGCAGGACTTGCAAGCGGCGCTCGATCAATTACGGGTCGCGGGCGAGGGAGCGGAGCGTGCGCGGATCGAGGCGGAACGCCTTGCGCGGGATCTGGCGACCATCGAGGTTGACGAGGCCGTACTTTCCGACGCCGCGGCGATCGAAGAGCTGTTTCAGAGGAGCGGCGGCTATAAAGACGCAAAACGCGATCTCCCGGCGGTCCAACGCGAGGCCGACGGTTTCCTTGCAGGGCTTGAGCATCATGTCCGATCCCTTGGTTTGCCTGGGCTTGGCTCGCTCGAGACAGCGCGGCCGACCGAGGCCAGGAAGTCGGAGGCGCGCAGGCTGATCAAGGAGGGGCGCGACGCGGAGGCCTCGGCAAGGGCGAAGGCCGCTCAACTCGCCCAGGCGCAGAAATTTCACGACGAGGCTCGCATCGCCCGGGAGGCGGAAGGCGTGGACCTCGATCCCGCGCCATTGCGCGAGAGATATGCCGCGCTCGGTAAGATCTCCGAGCTGGCCCGCAGGGTTGCCGACAATCGCATCGCGCTGACGAAGGAGACGCTTGAGCTTGCCGACGCCGCGGCGAGGCTCGACCCGCCGGTGGCCGATCTCGAAGCGCTCGCCGGGTTGCCCAGGCCCCGGTCCGAAGATCTTGTTCATTTCCTGGAAGCTTTCGAGGCAAATTCGCGTGTGTCGCGTGAGGCCGCGGGGGCGCGGGAGGCGGTGGAGAAGGGCATCGAGGAAACGACCGGACGGCTTGCCCAGCTCGCGGCTGGCCGTCCTCTGGCCACGGCCGACCGCATTGCAGAAGCGCGGGCTCGCCGCGAGACCGCGTGGCGGCCGTTGCGCGCCGCGATAGTCGGGACGCCCGAGGTTCCGCCGCAAGCCTCGCTGGTCACGCACGTCGCCGAATTCGAGCGCGTTATCAGAGAGGCGGATCGCCTCATGGACGATGCGATTGAAGACGCCGCGCGTCTGGCTGAGCATCGACTCGAAACCCAGCGGCTCGACGAACAGACGCGCCGTTATGCTTTGGCGCAAGCCGCCGAAGCGCGCGCGGCGGCGTCGCTCGCAGAAACAGAACAGCGTTGGCAGGAGCTTTGGAGGCACGTTCGCATCCGTCCCCTTTCGCCGGCGCGGATGCAGGAATGGTCGGGCCGCATCGAGCAGTTTATGAAGACGCGCGACAAGCTCGCTTCGCGGCGTATCGAGCTTGAAGCGCAGGAAGCCGAGCTTGCACGGCTCGAGCCGGCGCTGCGCGCCCTCGGTCTCGAGGCTGGATTGAGTGAAATCGAGGGTCTCGATTGCATTCGGCTGGCCGAACGTTTTGAGCGACGTCTGGAAGACGTCACGCGCGCCTGGGAGAAATCACGCGAGCTGGAGATGCGACTGACTGAAGGCCGCCGGCGTCTCGGAGCAGCGAAAACCGAAGACGCCGCTGCCGGCGCACTCCTGGAGGATTGGCGTCGTCGTTGGGTCGAGGCGGTCGTCGCTCTCGGTCTCGAGGCGCACGCGTCGCTCGACGGCGCCGAGACGGCCCTGCAAGTTTGGGACAAGGCGTCCGACGACGGTGAAAACCATCGCAAAGGGCTGCGCCGCGTCGTCGGCATCCAGCGAAACATGAGTGATTTTGAGACCGAAGCGCGGGCGCTCGTTATGCGTTGCGTCCCGGCAGCGGCCGACCTGCCGGCGGATGTGGCCGCGCGGCTCTTGAACGCGCGTCTTGTCGCCACGCGGACAGCTCAGACCAAGCGTCACGCCGTGGCCGAGCGGAGTGAAGCGGCTCGCAGAGCCGTCGATGAGGCCCTGGCCCTTCTTGGCAAAGCCGGGGAGACAATGGCGCAGCAGGCGGCGCGCTTGCCCCCTGGCGCCGACGTTGCCGCCCTGCTGGCGCGCGAGGCGGAGCGTTCCCACCTCGCCGAGGCGCTCGGGCGGCAGCGGCTCCGGCTCGCCGATCTCGCTGACGGGGTCGACGAAGCGCGGCTGGTCGAGGAGATGAATGCGTTCGATCCGGACGCGGCCACAGCAATTTTAAAGGAACTGGAGCGCCGGGACGAAGACCTGGGGCAGCAGGAAAAGGATCGCTACACGGAACGCGACCGGCTTCAACGGAGGCGAGAAGAATTCGAAAGCGGCATTGGCGCCGAGGCGGCGCTGCAGCAGCGCCGCAACGCGGAGACCGAACTCGTGGACGCAGCCCGGCGTTGGGCGGTCTTGAAGGCGGCTTCCGTACTGCTCGGCGGCGCGCTCGAGCACCATCGCGCTGCGCTGCGCGACCCCTTGATGACGCGCGCTGGCGAGGTGTTCGCAACATTGACAGGCGGGGCGTTTGCCGGGCTGGACCAGAGTTTCTACGACGACGACGAAGCCAAACTCGAAGCTTGCCGGGCCAATGGGGAAAGGGCGACGGTGGCGCATTTGAGCGAAGGCGCGCGCGACCAGATGTATCTTGCGTTGCGGCTTGCCTATATCGAGGATTATGCCGCGCGCGCCGAGGCGCCGCCCTTTATTGGCGACGACATTTTCGCCAGCTTTGACGAATCCCGCACGGGCAACGGCCTCGAAGCGCTCGCGGCGATCGGCGACCGCATTCAGCCAATCGTGTTCACCCACCATCTGCACGTCATCGAAGAGGCGCGTGCCCGTCTAGGGGATGCCGCGGACATCGTTCGAATCCGCTGAGTTCGCCGCCGAGGAGGCGCCGCGATCCGGTCGGCCGCGAAGCTCATTGGCGCCCAGGTATGCTCTTGGCGAGCGCGGGAGGATTGGTCTAGCGCCGCTCTGACTGAGGTGTGGAACCCTCTCGCGCAATTTGAGTTATGGACGATCAGCGCCGCGAGAAAGGAGCGGACCCGTGCCAAAACACCAGCAAAAGAACCGATGGTCGGCGGATGTGACCGAGCATTCCGACGCGCTCGATCTCGAACCGAAGGTGTTCGAGAAGAAAAGCGCCGGACAAATTGCCAAATCGCTCAAGCACTCAGCCGAATTGAGCGACCGGCGGAAATCGAGCCCGTTCCGGTCAGCGATGTCGATGTTGACCTTTTACATGAATCGAGCGGGCCGAAATCTTCCCGCCGAACGGAAGCACACCCTCGAAGAGGCCAAGCAAAAATTGCGCGCCTTGTTCGGACGCAATTCGTGAAGCTGTGTCGGCGCACTGTCACGCCCGGAGCGGACTCTCTGCGCGGACTGTGGGAAGAAGGAGCATTATGAAGGCCAAGCGCACTCCTCCACCGGGCGCTGAACCTCAGCCGGGCCTGCCCCACGACCATGATCGTGAAGGCGGACAGCCATACGCGAAGGAGGTCGAGGACTATCAAGGCGGAGTGGCGTCTCCGCCCGAGGAGCAACGTGGGCCAGATGCGAATTCTCGAGCCACACAAGCGCCGGCGAAGAAATAACATTCGGGCCGACGGCTAAGATGCCGACGGCTAAGATATGGAAGACGTTGCGTGCATAGCGAAGGCCCGGCCCGTCGTTGTTCGATGATCATCAGCCCTTGCGCTGACTGAGCGGGATAGCGGCCAACTGTCAGGCAAACACCGCTGTCGTAAAACTGTCGTCTCTTTGTCGCAATAGACATATCGAGCGGGCCTAGAGAAGGGTCGTCGCGGTCCATTGCCGCGGCCCGAACTCGATCCCTGCCAGCGCTTGAGAGGCGTACAATGAGACTGACCAATTTCATTCGCATCGTTGCGTTCGCCGTCGGCGCCGCGACGGTCACTTTTGCACAAGCTGCCGATATTTCCGGAGCCGGAGCGACCTTTCCCTTTCCGATCTACGCCAAATGGGCCGATTCCTACAAGAAAGACACGGGCAACGGACTGAACTATCAGTCAATCGGGTCGGGCGCCGGCATCAAGCAAATCAAGGCCAGAACGGTGACCTTCGGCGCGACCGACGCGCCATTGGAGCCGGCGGAACTCGAGAAGGCTGGCCTTGCGCAATGGCCGATGGTGATGGGCGGCATCGTCGCCGTCGTCAATCTGCCGGGCGTGAAGCCGGGAGAGATCGTTATCGACGGCCCGACTTTGGCGCGGATCTATCTCGGCGCGATCACCAAATGGAACGACCCGGCGCTCAAGACGCTCAATCCGAAGCTCGATTTGCCCAATCTGCCGATTGTGCCGATCCATCGCGCCGACGGCTCGGGAACGACTTTCAACTTCACCTACTACCTCGGCGAAGTCTCGCCGGACTGGAAGTCGAAGGTCGGGGTGGCGACGACAGTCGACTGGCCGGGCGGCATCGGCGCCAAGGGCAATGACGGCGTCGCCAACAACGTCGCCACGACGCAGGGCGCGATCGGTTATGTCGAGTTCGCCTACGCCGAGCAGAACAAGCTGACCTACGCCAGCATGGCCAACAAGGCGGGCAAGATCGTCGCCCCGACGATGGACGCCTTCCAGGCCGCCGCGGCCAACGCCGATTGGGAACACTCCCCGGGCTTTTACACCATCCTCGCCAATCAGCCGGGCGAGAAATCGTGGCCGATGACCGCCGCCACGTTCATTCTCTTGCCCAAGGATCCGCCGAATAAGGCCGCTGCGAAGGACGCACTCGACTTCTTCAAGTGGGCTTATGCGAAGGGCGACAAGATGGCCCAGGACCTCGACTACATCCCGATGCCTGACAACGTCGTGGCGCTGGTCGAGAAGATGTGGGCGTCCGACATCAAGAAATAAGCGTAAGTCGACCGGCGGCGGGGATGCGTCCGCGAGGATGCCTTTCCCGCCCTACGCTTTCGAAGCAAGGCTAAAGACTGGCGATGACCGCAACCGCACTGCAAGGCCCGAGCGCCGCTCACAGCTCGCCGATGGACCGTTCTCGCGCGCTCGGTCGGCTCAAATTCGCGGACAACAGCTTCCGGTTGCTGACGCTCGGCGCGGCGGTTTTGGTTTTGGTGCTCCTCCTTGGTGTTCTGGTGTCGTTGTTCGTGGGCGCCTGGCCGGCGTTCCGCGAATTCGGCGTCGGCTTCCTGTTCTCGGACGCCTGGAGTCCACCGAAGGAACACTTCGGCGCCGCGACCGCGATCTATGGCACGCTCGTCACATCTTTGATCGCGATGCTGATTGCCGTTCCAGTCGGACTCGGCATTGCGGTTTTTCTGACAGAACTCTGCTGGCTGCCGCTGCGCCGACCCATCGGGATCGCAATTGAACTCCTCGCGGGGATTCCGTCCATCATCTACGGCATCTGGGGCGTCTACTATTTTCGGCCGGTGATGCAGAGCTATATTCAGCCGTTTCTGATCAGCACGCTCGGCAACGTTCCCGGCATTGGCTTTCTCTTCCAGGGGCCGCCGTTCGGCTACGGCGTGCTGACCGCGGGGCTGGTGCTCGCGCTGATGATCCTGCCCTTTATCACCGCGGTGTCGCGAGATGTGTTCGAGACGGTGCCGACCGTGCTCAAGGAGGCGGCTTATGGCATCGGATCGACCACCTTCGAGGTCGTCGGCAACATCGTTATTCCGTACACGCGGGTCGGCGTGATCGGCGGCGCGATGCTGGCTCTCGGCCGCGCGCTCGGCGAGACGATGGCGGTGACTTTCGTCATCGGCAACGCCACAAAAATTCAGTCCTCGATTCTTGCTCAGGGCACGACCATCTCGGCGATGATCGCAAATCAGTTCGCCGACGCCGATCCGGGCCTGTTCACCTCGTCGCTGCTGGCGCTCGGCTTCATCCTGTTCGTGATCACGTTCATCGTTCTCGCAGCGGCGCGCTTGATGTTGTCCCGCATGCAGTTGAAGGCTTAAGGCCGATGATTGCGGCTTCCTATTCCAGGCGCAAGACGCGCAACGGCATCTGGACCGTTCTTGCTTACGCGGCGACGGCTCTTGGCCTGAGCATGCTTGCGGTCATTCTAGGTACGCTGCTGTGGAACGGCGTTGGCGGATTGTCGCTCGACGTCTTCACCAAAAATACCGCGCCGCCGGGAGTCGTCGGCGGTCTGCTCAACTCGATCGTCGGCAGCCTCATCATGACGGGCATTGGCTTGGCGATTGGCGCGCCGATCGGCATTCTCGCCGGCACGTATCTGGCTGAATATGGGGCAAACTCGAAGCTCGCGTCAGCTGTCCGCTTCATCAACGACATTTTGTTGAGCGCCCCCTCGATTATCGTTGGGCTATTCGTCTACCAGCTGTTGGTCGTGCCCATCGGGCATTTCTCTGCGCTTGCGGGCGCTGTCTCGCTCGCGATTCTGGGCGCCCCGATCATGGTCCGCACGACTGAAGACATGCTGAACCTCGTGCCGAACACGCTGCGCGAGGCCGCGTCGGCGCTCGGCATGCCACGTTCGCTCGTCATACGGCACGTCGCCTACCGGGCGGTCATGTCCGGCTTGATCACCGGCGTGCTTCTCGCGATCGCGCGCATGACCGGCGAGACCGCGCCGCTCATCTTCACCTCGCTCGGCAATTCGCTGTTTACCGCCGATCCTCGCGGGCCGATGTCTGCGCTGCCGCTCATCATCTACGAATTCGCTCGCAGCCCCTACGCCGAACAGCAAAAGCTCGCCTGGACGGGCGCGCTTATCCTGACCTTTGCGGTCTTGGCATTGAGCATATTGGCGCGGGTTTTTTCTGCGTCGGTCCGGCAAAAGTAGGGTGCGAGGGCTTTGAGCATGAGCAGTCACGTGCGGGCCTCGATGCCGATCCAGCCTCAGCCGGTGGAGACGGCAAAGGTTCAAGTGCGCAATCTCGATTTTTATTATGGACAGACGCGGGCACTGAAAGATGTTTCGTTCAATCTCTACAAGGGCGAGGTGACGGCGTTCATCGGCCCTTCGGGCTGCGGCAAGTCGACGCTGCTGCGGGTTTTGAACCGCATGTATGACCTTTATCCTGGCCAGCGGGCCGAGGGCGAGGTGATGCTCGATGGGGAGAACATCCTCTCGCCCGACCTCGACCTCAATCTTTTGCGTTCGCGCGTCGGCATGGTGTTCCAGAAGCCGACGCCGTTTCCGATGACGATCTATGACAACATCGCCTTTGGCATCCGCCTTTATGAGAAGCTGCCGAAGTCGGAAATGGATGCGCGGGTCGAGCAGGCTTTGAGCCGCGCGGCGTTGTGGAACGAAGTCAAGGACAAGCTGAACGCGAGCGGGCTTAGCCTGTCGGGGGGCCAGCAGCAGCGCTTGTGCATTGCCCGGACGGTCGCGATCAGTCCGGAAGTGATCCTGTTCGACGAGCCGGCGTCCGCTCTTGATCCGATCTCGACCGCCAAGATCGAGGAATTGATCGACGAATTGTCGGGCGACTACACGATCGCGATCGTCACCCACAACATGGGGCAGGCCGCGCGCGTGTCGCAATACACCGCCTTCATGTATCTGGGCGAGATGGTCGAGTTCGATGAGACGACCAAGGTCTTCACCTCGCCGCGCGACAAGCGCACGCAGGATTATGTCACTGGCCGGTTCGGCTGAGAAAGGTTACGCGCGTGGCGGATCGGCATACCGTTAGAGCCTTCGACAAGGACCTCGACCTGCTCGAGCGGCGCATCGCCGAGATGGGGGGCCTGGCCGAGAAGATGGTGATCGACGCGGTGGACGCGCTCGCCTCCGGCGACGCCGCGCTGGCGCAACAGGTGGTGGAGACCGATCCCCGCCTCGACATGCTTCAGCGCGAGATCGAGGAGCAGGCGACGCTGACGATCGCGCGCCGTCAGCCGGTGGCCAATGACTTGCGCGAGATCATCGGCGCCATTCGGGTCGCGGGCGATCTCGAGCGGGTCGGGGATCTGGCCAAGAACATCGCCAAGCGTTCGGTCAAGATCGGCATGGAAGGCCGGGCGCCTCACGCGATCGTCGGCATCAAGCACATGAACGACTTTGCGACTGAACTTATGAAGGACGTGCTCGACGCCTACGCCCAGCGCGACGTCGAGCGGGCGCGCGACGTCTGGGAGCGGGACGTCGAGCTCGACGCCTTGGAAGACTCTGTGTTCCGCGATCTCCTGACGCATATGATGGAGGATCCGCGCAACATCACCCTCTGCGCCCACCTTCTGTTTTGCTCGAAGAACATCGAGCGGATCGGCGATCATGCGACGAACATCGCCGAGACGGTGGTCTATCTGGTGACGGGTTCGACGCTGCCGACCGAGCGGCCGCACGGCCGGCAGGGGACGGACATCGCGGCTGACGTGACAGGAGCGATCAAGTGAACCAGGCGCGCAGGGACATCCGTCCCGGGGCGGCGTCCGCGCCGCGCATTCTGATCGTCGAGGACGAAGCGGATCTGTCATTGCTGCTTGGCTACAACCTCGAGGCGGAAGGCTATGTGGTCGAGAATGTGGAGCGCGGCGACGAGGCGGAGTTGCGGCTGGCCGAGAATGCGCCCGACCTCGTGATTCTCGACTGGATGCTGCCCGGCGTCTCGGGTCTCGAAATCTGCCGACGCTTGCGGGCGCGCGAATCGACCCGCACGCTTCCGGTGATCATGGTGACCGCGCGAGGGGAAGAGGGTGAACGCGTGCGGGGCTTGTCCGTCGGCGCCGACGATTATGTGGTGAAGCCGTTCTCGGTGCCCGAACTCATGGCGCGGGTGCGCGCGCTGCTCAGACGCAGCCGGCCCGAGCGGATCGCCGAGCGTCTCTATGCCGGCGATCTCGATCTCGACCGCGAGACGCGGCGGGTGAGGCGCGGAATGCGCGACATCCACCTCGGTCCGACCGAGTTCCGGCTGCTCGAATATCTCCTGGAAAAGCCGGGGCGGGTGTTCTCGCGGGCGCAACTCCTGGATGGGGTGTGGGGCCAGGCGGCGGAGATCGACGAGCGTACGGTCGACGTCCATGTCGGGCGGCTGCGCAAGGCGCTCTCGCGCGGCCGCGAGCGCGACCCCATCCGAACCGTCCGGGGAACCGGCTACGCCTTCGACGAAACCTTCGGCAAGCCGTGAGACAACGCGTCCGGGACGGCTCCAATCCGGGCTCCGTCCCGCGAATAGCGGCGCGCATTAGCGCGAACGCGCCAATCGTCCACCTTAAGCAATTTTGGCGTGCCGGCGACCCTGTTCGGAAATACGCGCGTGGTGCGGGCGACCCGAGAGCCGGTCATCGCGGCCCATGATAACTGAACCTCCGAGAACGGCATTCCGAATAGGCAGAGTCCGGTCCATAGTCGGCGCGTTCCCTCAGGCTGACATCGTGGTTCGTCGGAACGACCACACTGTGGTCGCTGTCTCGCGCGAGCTTATTGCAGAGGCCGTGCGATCGCCAAAGCGAGGACCATCATGAACGCCGCAACCCGACGCGATCTTCTGGCTGGCGCCGCTGTGGGCGCAAGCGCGCTTTTCGGCGCAACCGCTGCTAGCGCCGCCGAGCAGGTTCCCGAACCGAGCCGGGCGCCTGGCGTGGGCGGCTCCGATCCTCTCCCGGGCGACGTTGTCCGGGAAGCTCAGAATCCAGATCTCCTCAATCCGCCGGCGACCGATTCCGGAACTCTGCCCAACCTGCGGTTTTCCTTCGCAGATGCGCATGTTCGCCAGTCCAGCGGCGGCTGGACACGCCAGGTCACCGCGCGGGAACTGGGCAGCTCGAAAGCAATCGCCGGCGTGAACATGCGGCTGAATGCGGGCGGCGTGCGCGAGCTTCACTGGCACAAGCAGGCGGAATGGGCCTACATGCTGACCGGAACGGCGCGCATCACGGCGATCGACCCGCAGGGCCGTAACTTTGTCGACGACGTCGGCGTCGGCGATCTCTGGTATTTCGCCGGCGGCATTCCCCATTCGATCCAGGGCCTCGGTCCCGACGGCTGCGAATTCCTCCTCGTATTCGATGATGGCGACTTCGACGAGGACAGCACGTTTCTGCTGAGCGACTGGTTCAAGCACGTCCCACCGGAAGTCTTAAGCAAGAATTTCGGCGTGCCGCCAACGCTGTTCGGACATACCCCCGACCCGCGTGAACTCTACATCTTCAAAGCTCCGGTTCCGGGCCCGCTCGGTTCGGACAAGCTCATGGGCGCGGACCCAGTGCCGCAAACTTTCAGCCATCGCATGCTCGCCCAAGAGCCGATCAAGACCAAGAGCGGGACCGTGCGGATCACAGATTCGAACGTGTTCCCCACCTCCAGGAACATCGCGGCCGCCCTAGTCGAGGTCGATCCCGGCGGCCTGCGCGAGTTGCACTGGCATCCGAACACCGACGAATGGCAATATTACATCAGCGGCGAGGGACGCATGGGGGTGTTCGCGGCCAACGGTCAAGCGCGCACGTTTGATTTCCGCGGCGGAGACGTCGGCTTTGTCCCCTTCGCGATGGGCCACTACGTGGAGAACACGGGCACTGCGCCTCTTCGCTTTTTGGAGATCTTCAAGAGCCCGTACTATGCCGACGTCTCGCTCAATCAGTGGCTCGCATTGACGCCGCCCGATCTCGTCAAAGTGCACCTCGATCTGAACCAAGAATTCATGGACGCATTGAGGAAGACCAAAGCGCCGATCGTACCGGCCTAAACATCGGTCCCGACGAAGAGCGAATGGCGTTGAGAGACGTCGCATTCCGGCGATACAGCGATCTCGCCCGCCTTCACACGCCAGACCCGTCTCGTCAGGCTGATGATCGATCGCCGTTCCCCGCGGCTTGCCGTTCGCGCCTTACGCGCCGCAATGTTTAAGGACAGGAGATACCGAAGGTAGGTCGCTCAGGCGCGCCATTGTGGCGGCGCCGACCACCTAACGGAGAAGAAGGGCGTCCGAACCCTATTATTTCGGACGCCCACCCGCTTGCCGCCGGTCAGGCTTTCGGGCAGGAGAGCGCTCTCACGCGTAGTCGGTCGCCTTGGCCACCGCCTCCCAGGCGTCGAGGTCCGCCGTAAACTCCGCAATCTTCGTGCGCGCCAATGCATAGGCGCGCGCTCCGAGCGGCAGGTGCAGCGGCGGCTTTTCCAAATCTATGACTTTCAGCATCACCTTCACGGCCTTCTCCGGGTCACCCACCTGCTTGCCGTCGTTGTTGGCGCGGAAGGTGCGGAACACGCCGGCCGTTCCCGCGTATTCGGGCATCTCCTTCTTCGCGGCTGAGATCGAGCGGCCGAGAAAGTCGGTGCGGAACGGACCTGGCTCCACGATGATGACCGCGATGCCGAACGGGGCGACTTCAGCAGCAAGGGCTTCCGAAATGCCTTCGACCGCAAACTTGGTCGCGTTGTAGTGTCCTGAGCCTTGCAGGCCCTTGAGCCCGGCGGCCGACGAAATGTTGACGATGCGCCCGCCTGCGCCGGTCTTTCGCAAGGCTGGCAAGGCGGCCCGTGTCGTCTCCAGGAGGCCGATGATGTTCGTCTCGAACATCGGCCTGTATTCGTCCGGGGTCGCTTCCTCGATCGCGCCGATGAAACCGAAGCCGGCGTTGTTGACGAGGACGTCGAGCCTGCCGAAGGCGTCCATCGCCAACGCGACGGCCTTCTCGGGAGCGCCGGCCTTTGTCACATCGAGCGCGGTCGTTCGCGCCGTCTTAGGGTACGCCTTGGCCAAATCTGAAAGCGTGGAAGGGTCGCGGGCCGTGGCGACGACCTGATCGCCGCGTTCCAGTGCGGCTTGCGCCAGGAGGCGGCCGAAGCCGGTGGAACAGCCAGTAATAAGCCAGGTCTTGGTCATGATTTCTCTCGTGCTGGAGGGTCTTGGGAGGGAACGGGAAAATCTTTGGCGGGCTACTCGAGCAAGCACGCGAACCACGAAAGGCGCCTGGGCGCCTGGGCGTGCGCCCAATCAAGACGGAGGCAGCCGGGACGACGTGCTTGTCGATGGCGCATTTGAACCCGTTGATGGCCACGGGCGCCGGCGTTCAGGCGCGACCACGCGCGCCAAGACCAGCGGCCGCGGAATTACGCGTTGTCAGCGCTTGGAATACCTATTGGTGCCAGGAAAGGACTCGAACCTTCACGGCTTGCACCGCTGGTACCTGAAACCAGTGCGTCTACCAATTCCGCCACCTGGGCATCGGCCGCTTCTTAAGAGGGCAGGCGGGCGGCTGTCAATTGCGCGTCCCGCTTCTGGCCGGCGCATGACAAGCGCGTCGCCGCGGCGCTAAACTCCGCTCAATCAGCGTCAGGCGCCGATGATCGCGCAGCCGAAGGACCCCCGATGACCAGCGCCCGCCTTTCGCTGCACGTGCCCGAGCCGTCCGTACGCCCCGGCGGCAGCCCGGATTTCAGCCATGTCGGCATTGCGGAAGCGGGCGAGGTTCCCCGTCCGCCGATCGACGTCAGCCCGTCCGACATCCGCAATTTCGCCTATACGATGATCCGCGCGCTCGACGACAACGGCGAGGCGGTCGGGGAGTGGGCGGGGTCTCTCGACGCCGACGATCTGCGCAAGGGTCTGCGCGACATGATGCTGACCCGCGCCTTCGACGCGCGCATGCTCTTGTCGCAGCGCCAGGGCAAGACGTCGTTCTACATCACCTGCCTCGGCGAGGAGGCGATCGCGACCGCGCATCGCAAGGCGCTGGCGGAGGGCGACATGTGCTTTCCGACCTATCGCCAGCAGGGCCTGCTCATCGCTTTGGGTTGGCCAATCGTCGACATGATGTGCGAGATCTTCTCCAACGAGAAAGATCACCTCAACGGCCGTCAGCTTCCCGGCCTCTATTCGTTCAAGAAGGCCGGGTTTTTCTCCGTCTCCGGCAACCTCGGCACGCAATATCCGCAAGCCGTCGGGTGGGCGATGGCGTCGGCGATTTCGGGCGATACGCACATCGCTTCGGGCTGGATCGGCGAAGGATCGACTGCGGAAAGCGATTTCCATGCGGCGCTCGTGTTCGCCTCCGTCTACCGGCCGCCGGTCATTCTCAACGTCGTCAACAACCAGTGGGCGATCTCGTCCTATCAGGGCATCGCGGGGGGCGAGAGCGCCAGATTCGCGGCTCGGGCCCACGGCTTCGGCATTCCCTCCCTGCGCGTCGACGGCAACGATTATCTTGCGGTTCATGCAGCCTCACTGTGGGCGGCCGAGCGGGCGCGCGCCAATCTGGGCCCGACGCTGATCGAATGGGTGACCTACCGCGCCGGCCCCCACTCGACCTCGGACGATCCGTCGAAATATCGCCCCAAGGACGAAGGGTCCGCGTGGCCGTTGGGCGATCCGGTCGAGCGGCTGAAGGTCCATCTCATTCGTATCGGCGCCTGGAGCGAGGAGCGACACCGGCAGATGCAGGCCGAGGTCGACGCCGAGATCCTGGACGCCGCCAAGGAAGCCGAGAGTCACGGCACGCTACATGACGGCCCGAAGCCGAGCGCGGCGACGATGTTCGAGCAGGTCTATAAGGAGATGCCGCGCCATTTGCGCGAGCAGCGCCAGCAGCTGGGGGTGTGACCTGAGCGTGGCCTCCGCCATGTGTTTGTCTCCGGTTCGTACGACCACGGTTCTTGCCGCTGACGCTGCGAACTATTCACGGGCGATGAGCCTCGATGAGCGCCGCGCCTTGGCGGCCTTGGCGGCAAGCCGCGCAATCATCGACGCCTTGATCGCCGCCAACGGCGGTCGAATCTTCTCGACCGGCGGCGACAGCGTATTAGCGGAATTCCCCGCTTCCGGAAGCGCCGTGCAGTGCGCCGTCGAGGTCCAGCGGTCGTTGGCTGAAGGCAAGACGCGCGGCGCCGAATCCTTGCCATATCGGATCGGCATTCATGTCGGACACGTCTATCCCAATGGCGAGGACCTGTTGGGGGAGACGGTGAATATCGCGGCGAGGCTCGAAAGCCTTGCCTACCCGGGCGGCGTTTGCCTCTCGGGAAAGGTCCTGGACGCTCTCGAACCCTCGCAGGATTTTCATATCGAAGGGATCGGCGCGCGGACGCTGAAGGGCATCCGAGAGCCCGTAAAGGTCGCGCGGATTCGGCTTGGCGAGCCGGATCAGGACGCAGAAGCCCGCGGAGGGTTCACCCTCGCCGTCCTGCCATTCCAGGCGGCTCCTGAAGATCAGCATTGGGGCGAGGGGCTGGCGGACGACCTGATCACCGCGCTCTCTCGTTTCAACACGCTTGCGGTTCTGAGCCGGGCGTCCAGTTTCGGCTTCGAGCCGCGCAAGGACCCGCAGCAAGTTGCCTCCGCCCTTGGCGTGCGGTTCGTCGTGACTGGCGCTGTCAGACTGACTCCATCGCGATTGCGCCTTCAGGCGACGCTTGTCGAAGGCGCTTCGGGAAGAGTGCTCTGGGCTCAGCGCTACGATCGTGGCGCAGGCGATGTGCTCGAAGTTCAGGACGAGCTCATAGAGCGGATCGTCGCGACGCTTGTCGGCCGGCTCGAACAGACTGGCGCCGAAACGGCGATGCGCAAGCGCGCAGAAAGTCTCGGCGCCTTCGATCTTCTCATGCGCGGCATGCACCACGCCGATCGGCTGGATCCTAAGTCGGCTGAGAGAGCGATCGAGTGCTTCGAGAAGGCGCTCGCAATCACGCCCGGCTATGCGTCGGCGATGGCGATGCTTGCGCTCATGCGGCTGCGCGACTGGGCGCTGCATCCGGGCGAAAGCGATTTGGCGGAGGTCGCGCTTCTCGCCGATCGCGCCCTGACGCTCGATCCCGCCGACAGTTGGTGTCACCTCGTGGCAGGCCAGATCGACATGTACCGAAGGCGCCTCGACGCCGCCGAGGTGCATCACAAAAAGGCCTACGCGCTCAACCCCTATGACGCGCGCATCCTTGCCTTGTGGTCGCCGCTTGCGACCTATCTTGGCAAGCCGGATGAGGGCCGGCGACGAATTGAAAAGGCGATGGAGCTTAATCCCCATCATCCAGCCTGGTACACAACCAACCTTGGCCTTGCCTGCTATTGCTCGCATGCCTACGCGGATGGCGCCGCCGTCTATGGCAGCGTCGCCGAGCCGCAAGTCGGAGTGCTCGCGGGACTTTCGGCCTGCCGCGCTCAGCTCGGCGAAGGGGAGGGCGCGGCCGCAGCGCGCGCCGCGCTGCTTGCGATGGCGCCGAGCTTTCGCGCAAGTCTGTTCGTGAAGAATCGCCCGTTCAAGTTTGCTCAGGACAGCGAGCACCTCCTCGACGGATTGTCGAAGGCTGGGTTGAGCGGGTAATGGGGATTTGAGGCTAAGGGAGGCAGTCGCGCGCGCCCCCGATCATGCGATAAGGTCGCGCTTGGGGGAGAGTCTGGCGTCCCGTCTCCCTCTGGGAGAAGCCCGCCGGATGAGGGTCGAAGCCGCAGGCCATTCTTCGGGAGCGAACCCTCGCCCCCAACCCGCTCCCGTAGGAGGGGGGAGTCGATCGAGCGGAGTTGAGCGCCATGCCGCGCATGTCGATGGTCGAGGCGATCCGCGACGCCATGGATTGCAAGATGGCCGAGGACGAGAGTGTGGTCGTGTTCGGCGAGGACGTCGGCTATTTCGGCGGCGTGTTTCGCTGCACCGACGGGCTACAGCGGAAGTACGGCGAGTCGCGCTGCTTCGACGCGCCGATCAACGAATCGGGCATCATCGGGGTGGCGATCGGCATGGGCGCCTATGGGCTTCGGGTTGTCGCCGAGATCCAGTTCGCTGATTATGTCTATCCGGGTTACGATCAGATCGTGTCCGAGGCGGCGCGGCTGCGCTACCGCTCCGGCGGCGAATTCTCGGCTCCAATCGTGATCCGCATGCCATGCGGCGGCGGCATTTATGGCGGGCAGACGCACAGCCAGAGCCCGGAGGCCTTGTTCACGCATGTCTCCGGCCTCAAGACCGTCATTCCTTCCAATCCTTACGACGCCAAAGGTCTCCTCATCGCTTCGATCGAGGACGACGATCCCGTCATCTTTCTCGAGCCGAAACGGCTCTATAACGGCCCGTTCGCTGGCCACCCCGAGCAGCCGACCGTGCCCTGGGCCAAACACGCTTTGAGCGACGTGCCGGAAGGTCGCTACGTCGTGCCGCTCGGCAAGGCGGCGGTGAGACGCGAGGGGAAGGGGGTCACCGTGCTGTGCTATGGCACGATGGTCCATGTTTCGGAGGCGGCGGCGGAAGAGACTGGCGTCGACGCCGAGATCATCGATCTGCGCACGCTGCTTCCCCTCGACATCGACGCCATCGAGGCTTCGGTGAACAAGACCGGCCGCTGCGTGATCGTGCATGAGGCGACGCTGACCTCGGGCTTTGGCGCCGAGCTCGCCGCGCAGGTGACGGAGCGCTGCTTCTATGCGCTCGAGGCGCCGGTCCAGCGTGTCGCTGGCTGGGACACGCCCTACCCGCATGCGGAGGAGTGGGATTATTTCCCCGGTCCCGCTCGCGTCGGGCGCGCGCTCGTCAAGGCTATGGAGGCCTCGTGATGGGCGTGCGCTCGATCCGGATGCCCGACGTCGGCGAGGGGGTTGCGGAAGCGGAGATCGTCGAATGGGCGGTCAAGGTCGGCGATCTCGTCAGGGAGGATCAGGTCGTCGCCGCGGTCATGACGGACAAGGCGACGGTCGACATTCCAACGCCGGTGGCGGGCAGCGTGCTCGCGCTTGGCGGCGCGGTCGGGGACGTGCTGGCTGTCGGCGCCGAGCTCATTCGCATCGACGCGCCCGGCCTGCCGGATTCGCGTCTCCCTGCAGCGCCGCAATCGCGGCCGCAGCAGGAGGAGCCAACGACCTCGCCGAGCGCCAAACCCAAGGCCGCAGAGCAAGCGCCAGCGCCGCGTGCGGCGGCGGCCGAGCCGCCGCCTGAACCGCAGAAGGCCGCGCCGCGCCAACCCGAACCGCAGACGGGCGCGCCGCGCCCGCCTGGCGAGAAGCCGCTCGCCGCGCCCGCCGTGCGTCTCAAGGCGCGCGAGGCCGGCGTCGATCTGAGGTTCGTGCACGGCTCGGGACCCGCGGGACGCATCACGCACCCGGACCTCGACGCCCATATCGCCCGCCCGCCGGAGCCGTCGAAATGGTCCGGCCGCGCGCCCAATGAAGCGGTCGAGACGATCAAGGTCGTCGGCATGCGCCGGCGCATCGCCCAGAACATGGCCGAGTCGGCCCGCCGCATCGCGCATTTCTCCTATGTCGAGGAGGTCGACGTCACGGCGCTCGAGGAGCTGCGCGCCGCGCTCAACGCCCGCGCCAGCGAAGAGCGGCCGAAACTAACCCTGCTGCCCTTCCTTATCCTCGGGATCGTCAAGGCGGCCGTAGAGTTCCCGCAGATCAACGCTCATTACGATGACGAAAACGACGTCATCACGCGCTATGGCGCCGTGCATGTGGGCGTGGCGACCCAAACGCCGAACGGCCTCATGGTTCCGGTCGTGCGCCACGCCGAGACCCTCGGCTTGCACGCATGCGCGCGCGAAATGCGCCGGGTGAGCGAGGCGGCCCGCCTGGGCGTCGCCGCGCGCGATGAGCTGTCAGGCTCGACCATCACGCTGACTTCGCTCGGCGCGCTCGGCGGCATTGTCTCGACGCCGATCATCAATCGTCCGGAAGTGGCGATCGTCGGCGTCAACAAGATCGTCGTGAGGCCCGTCTGGCGCGACGGCGGCTTCGCGCCCCGCAAGACGATGAACCTGTCGTCCTCCTTCGATCATCGCGTGGTCGACGGCTATGACGCCGCGACTTTCATCCAGCGCCTGCGGACGCTGATCGAGCAGCCCGCCGCGTTGTTCATCGACACGGATTCGTAGAGGACTGTCGTCCGAGATAAACCGTCATTGCGAGGAGCAAAGCGACGAAGCAATCCAGGAGAACGAAGTGCGCCCTACGATCCCTGGATTGCTTCGCTTCGCTCGCAATGACGCCGCGAGGCAGATTGATCGGAAGCTGCGCTAGAGGATTGTCGTGAACGAGCTTCGCTGCAAGGTTCTCGTCATCGGCGGCGGCCCGGGAGGCTATGTCGCCGCGATCCGGTCGGGCCAGCTCGGCCTCGACACGATCCTGGTCGAAGCCAATACGCTCGGTGGAGCGTGCCTCAACGTCGGCTGCATCCCCTCGAAAGCGCTGATCCACGCTGCCGGCGCAGCGCATGGCCTGCGCGAGCCCCGCGCGCTCGCCGCCATTGGGCTCTCGGTTGGGCCGCCGAAACTCGATTTCGTTCGCACGATCGCCTGGAAGGATTCGATCGTCGCCAAGCTCACCAGCGGCGTCGGCGTTCTTCTGAAGAAGGCCAAGGTGCGCACGCTCCTCGGGACGGCGACGATCGTCGACGGCAAGACGGCGACCGTCCGCGCCGACACCGGCGAGACGCGCATCGTCGCCGAGAATCTTGTCATCGCGACCGGCTCGGAGCCGGTGGAATTGCCCACGCTCAAGTTCGGCGGCGCCATCTTGTCTTCGACCGATGCGCTTGCGCTGACCGAGGTTCCGCGATCGTTTGCGGTCGTCGGCGCGGGCTATATCGGTATGGAGCTCGGCATCGCCTTCGCCAAGC
>DATCEJ010000541.1:0-2520 GCA_036510135.1 Roseiarcus sp.
TGTCGACAGCGGCTTTCTCCGGCGGTTTGTTCGCAGCCGCTTTTGGCTTTTCTTTATCGGGCGCCCGCCCGTCCTGAGCGAACGCCGGACAAGCGAGGAGAACGGCGGCGACGCTAAGCAGCATGCGCGCGCAATAGGATCGGGCCGTCAGGCGTCGCGAAGGAGAAATAGATGGCATATGTCTGCCTCGAGGATCGGCTCATCCTCGACCGCGCGGCTTGCGCTGGGCTGACTGAGGTTTGTCTTGGGCAAGCCGCAGCGACGGCGCGGACCGGTCACTGAATAACGAGATCGGCCTGCAGCGCGCCTGCGGTTTTGATCGCCTGAAGGATCGCGATGATCCCCGGCGGCTTGACGCCGATCCGATTCAGGCCGCTGACCAGCGCTCTGAGGCTTGATCCGCCGACAATAGCGATGGGGCCGCCTCCCTGCTCAACATCGATCCTGGTATTGGGCGTGACGACCGTCCTGCCGTTCGAGAATGGGGCGGGCTGGGAGACGCGCGGCCGCTCGGCGACCCGGACCGTCAGCGTTCCGTAGGTCACCGCGACGGTCGAAATCTGCACGTCCTGACCGACAACCACCGTGCCCGTCCGCGCGTCGAGAACGACGCGCGCGGCCATATCCGGGTCGACCTGGAGCTCCCCGATTTCCGCCATGAACCGAGCGAATGAGATCCTGCGGGGGCGAAACAACTCGACCCTTCGGCTGTCGACCTCATAGGCGGCGCTCACACGGAATCGCTCGCGGGAATAGGCGTTGATCGCATCGACGATCCTGACCGCCGTCGCATAGTCGGGGTTCTTCAATTCGAGCATCGAGCGCAATTCTTCGGCGAAGCCGGGCAGCTCGTGCTCGACGATGGCGCCATTCGGGATCCGGCCCGCGGTCGGCACGCCTTGTGACAGCGTCTCGCCCTGCCCGACGGCGTCGAAACCGGTCACCGAGACTGCGCCCTGTGCGCTCGCGTAGACCGTCCCATCCGCTGCCTGAAGCTGGGTGAGCAGCAGCGTTCCGCCCATCAAAGAGGGCGCGTCGCCGAGCGCCGAGACGGTGACGTCGAGCCGCGTGGCCGTCTCCACTCCCGCCGAGAGGTCCGCGGTGACGATAACGGACGCGACATTGCGATTGCGGAGCGAGGCGCCGTGGACGTCAAGACCCAGGTGCGTGAGCATCGCCTGGACGGACTGCTCGGTGAAGGGCGCGTTGCGCAAGGTGTCGCCCGATCCCTGCAGACCAACCACAAGGCCATAACCGACGAGCTGAGTGTCGCGCGCGGCGCGCAGGAGCGAGATATCCTTGATCCGGGCCGCGACAGCCGGGGCGGCGGCGAGACAAAGCGCGAGCGCCAGAATCAGTCGCCGCATTATCCCCCGCTCACTCGGACCGAGCCGTCCGGCTGGACGGCGCCGGACACGGTGACGCCGCTGTCGTCGTTGCGAACCCTGACGATGTCCCCGATCGAGCCGTCTTGCAGCGCTGCGCCCGTGGTCATAATGAAGAGACCGTCCTCGGAGAAGACGAGCTTGACCTCGGCCCCGTTGGAAACGAGCTTGCGATTGGAGACGCCCGAAAATGGAATCGCGTGCCCCGGAAGCAGCGTGAGCCGCGCGGCCTTGCCGACGATGAGGGAGCGCGAATCGACGAACGGTCCTGATCCGTCCCGTGCAACATTGGGAACGTCGACGAGCATCTCGTCCAGGATCACGTCGCCGGGATAAATGACCGCCTTCGGGGTCGGGACAAGGGTTTCCTGCGCGAAAGAGGGGGCGGCGCAACCAGCCGCAAGCAGGGCAATCGCGGCTTGGAGAACCGATCGGGCTTGTGTGAACAGCATGGTCGAGCCTTTCGGGTTTTGCTAGCCGCGCATGTTGGAGATTGTGCCGGACATCTGGTCTGCGGCCTGGATCACCTTGGAGTTCATTTCATAGGCGCGCTGAGCCGCGATAAGGTTGGTGATCTCGGTGACCGGGTCGACGTTGGAGGCCTCGACGTAGCCCTGCTGGATGATCCCAAATGAAGTGTCGCCCGGAACGCCGACCGTCGGCTGGCCGGACGCGGCTGTCTGCTGGAAGTAGTTGCCGCCGAGCGCCAAGAGGCCAGCTTCGTTGACAAAACTCGCGATCGTCAATTGGCCGAGCTGCTGCGGCGTGGTCTGGCCTGGGACCGTCGCGGTTACGAGACCGGTCTGGCTGACGGTGACGGCGGTCGCCGTCTGGGGAACGAGAATCGACGGGTTCACATTATAGCCGTCCATGGTGACAAGCTGGCCATTCGCGTTGGTGTTGAACGCGCCATCGCGGGTGTAGACCGTGTCGCCATTCGGCGTTGTGATTTGGAACCAACCCCGCCCTTGAATCGCCAGATCGAGCTGGTTGACGGTGTTGGTCAGAGCCCCTTGAATGTTGACGCTGCGGATCGCCGCCGTGCGAACGCCGAGGCCGATCTGGGCGCCTTCAGGAACGGTGGCGTCGCGGCCGCGATTCGAAACGCCCATCAGCCGTTCCGTCTGATAGATGA
>DATCEJ010000542.1:0-4511 GCA_036510135.1 Roseiarcus sp.
GAAATCCGCCGCATCGCCATCCGTCTTGCGCAAAGACGGATCAACCCCGCTCACGTCATTGCATGGTCCGCCTGGCGACGCGCACATCAAGCCAGCGCTCGAAAAGCTCATATCAAGCGAAATATGCAACTGTAGTGCTAGATCGACCAATATTTATTTCATGCTCCGCTTCATTGCCGCTGTCTGGTTGGGCGCACGACTGCTCGCGAGCGGGCGCCGCGGCCACGCGCCCCGGAGGATTGATGAATGAATTCACCGGAAAGTCCGCCCTGGGGCTTTCTTCAGTGGGCCATTGCCGGATTGGCTTCGATCGGGGCGAGTGCCGCCGCATTTGTCTGGCGACTTATGACTCGGATTCACACTCTCGAAATCGTCGTAGGGCAACACCAACGCGATCTAGACGCGTCGCAGTCGGCGAATGAATCGGCACTCCTGCGTCTCGCCGAGCGTTTGGCCCTGCTGCACGACGACCACTATCGTCTGAGAGAGACGATTGGCGGGCTTCCCAGTCGTGCCGACATTCGTGATTTAGAGCTTCGGCTTGGGGAGCGGATGGATTCATTGGCCGCACGATTCGACCGCGCTCTTGACCCGCATCATTCCTGATGATGTCGCTCATAGCCGTTGGCCGAGACTTGAGCAGCGAGGCGAACGGTTGGCATCGACGGTGAAGTCGTCCCCAATCGACGCCAAAAATTGCCGTCAACCTCAGGAGCCCGGACAGCAGCGCCCAAATGCACGCGCTATGTGTTTGATCCCGGGTTTTGATGGTGCATTATTTTCCTTGTGTCGATAGCGAATTAAGTTGTCCGGTTTTGGCAGCACGTCAAATGTCCGCGTCTTCTGGTTTTGTTCTGCCTCGTGGGCGGGGTGAGCAAGCCGGAGGCTTGTCCATGCCATCCACAGGGTTTCGCCGCCGAGCGGATTTAAGCGGCATTTTTCGCATCTCTGATCGTTCCGTTCTCGTCGTAGCGGCCGATGCATCTGGGGCCATGAAAGACGGCGTGCGAGCCGTCGGGATAGACGTGGACCTTGACCCGCGCCTTGACGAAATGGGGTCGCATCGGGCTTTCGGGGATCTGCAGTTTCAGCGTCCGGTAGGAGACGCAATTGTCCTGGCCGACCTACCGTTCCTCCTGCACGCAGAGAATCTCGTCGAGATCGACGCCGGGGATCGGCGTGAAGGCCGAGCCGGGCCCGGCCGGCGCGACCGCGAAGCGGGCGTTATGGGCGGGCAGATAGACCTTGCGGATGAAGGCGTTGGCCGCCTCGGCGGTCGTAATCCCGGCGAGCCTGAGTTCCTTCGGCAATCGGTCCTGCAGCGTCTGGAACGCCCGCTCCGATCGGCCTCGGGCCTGTGGAGAAAAAGCCCCGATGGGCTCGACCCCGAGCTGCTCAAGCGCCCGGGCGACCTGGGTCGGATGGCCGCGGTCGATCTCGCCCGCCTTGGTCGTGCGGAAATAATGCGAGCCGCGGTCGGTGTAGAGGCTCATCGGCAGCCCGTGCTCCCAGAACACCTCCTTGAGCGCCCGGAAGGTCGAGGCCGTGCCCTCCTCCTCGACCAGGAACGCCGAATAGATCGCCCCGGTCGCGTCATCGAGCGTGACAATGAGATCAAGGGCGGGCTGGCCCTCGAGCCAGGCGTGGCGTGAGCCGTCCTGGTGCAGCATCATGCCCGGCAGCGGCCGCCGCTCGCGCTTCCTCCTCCTGAGCTTGTCGAAGGGGCGCGCCCTTGCGCGGCGCCTTCGGAACTACGCCCGCCCATTGCAGATGCAGCTTCAACCAGGTGTAGCCCCAGCCAAAGCCGTGGTCCGCGACCAGATGCTCGTGAAAGTGCTTGACCGTAAAACCCTGGTAGCGCTCGCGGTAGAGCCGCTCCACCTCCTCCGCCCGGTCGACCGGAACCCGCTTGCCCGACGCCTGGCCGAGCCGGCGGTCCAAAAGCCCGGCCTCGCCGTCTTCACACGTCAACGCCTCGTCCAGCGCCGGAACGTCCGCTCGCTCACCCCGAGCAACTCCGCCGCCTCCTCCTGATTGAGCTCCGCCGATTCCCAGCGGTGAAGAAGATTCAAAAACACCGTCATGCGCACACCCTGAAGGGCTTCTGTCCGGCGCATCCAACCCCTCCAAAAGGGGCCGGACTTACCGGACAGCTCGTGCGCTACCTAAACCGGACATATCGTCTGCTACCGACAGACGCCCGCCAGGCGCTTGCTCTTCGAGGCTCGGCATTCTATGATATGGGCGCCCATATCTCCTGTCCCATACATACGGCCCATGAAGACCACCATAGAGATTTCCGATCCGCTGCTGCGCGAGGCTCGCAAGCTGGCTGAGCGTGAAGGCGTCACGCTACGGGCACTGGTGGAGCGAGGACTTCGCCGGGTGGTGACCGGCGCCAAATCGGGAGCGCCGTTCAAGCTGCGCCGCGCCGCCTTCAAGGGCAAGGGACTGCAAGCCGACGTGCACGTCGATTCTTGGGGCAGGCTGCGTGATTTGACCTACGAAGGCCGCGGAGCTTGATCGCTGTCGACACGAATATTCTCGTCTACGCCCACCGAGAGGATTCGCCGTTTCACAACCCAGCCGCCCAGCGGATCTCGGAGCTTGCAGAGGGATCCGCAACATGGTCGATTCCCTGGCCGTGCGTTCACGAGTTTCTCGCGATCGTCACCCATCCCCGTATCTACGCGCCGCCGACGCCGTTGCCGCGCGCTCTGGACCAGGTGGACGCCTGGCTCGAGTCGCCGACCCTCGTATTATTGGCTGAATCGGGAGACCACTGGCCGGCGTTGCGAAAAATCCTCGCAAGGGGGCGAATTGCCGGCCCTCAAGTCCACGACGCCCGCATCGTGGCTCTGTGCTTGCAGCACGGCGTGCGTGAGCTGTGGTCGGCAGACCGAGATTTCAATCGCTTCGCAGGCCTCACGGTCGTAAACCCTTTGGTCATGCGCGGGCCGATCTGATGGACGGCGCTAACCTCATTATTGGTTTTGATCATGGCGGCGAGCAGGGGTCCGTCGCACGCAGGAACCCGCCTTCGGAATTTTTGCTGCCCGACTCGTCTTGCTTCGGTGCAAGTGGATCCCGAAGAGCCAAATCGGGACCGAGTTTTCGTTGACGTCCTCCAGCCGAACCGCCTGATTCCGCCTTTCAAACCTTGAGAACTCCATGACGGCGTATGCGGGGCTGGCCTTTCTATCGTTCCTTTGGGGCTCCTCTTTCCTCTTGATCAAGATCGCCTCGCGCGCCTTTGATCCGTTCGATTTCGCGCTCGCGCGCGTAGGCGTCGCGGCGGCCGCGATGCTGCTGACGAGCACGCTTTCGGGCAAGGTTTGGCCGGGATCGCGACCTGGATTATGGGGCAAACTCCTCGCGCTCGCGCTGATCGGGCAGGTGATTCCCTTCCTGCTGCTCGGCCAAGCGGCGACGCTGACAACGAGCGCCGACATGGCGCTGATGATGGGCGCCCAACCCATCTTCGTCTTTCTATTTGGCCGCTTTCTAGGATCGCAAGAGCGCTGGACGTGGCTCGCCGCCTTTGGCCTCGCGCTCGGCTTCGTGGGGGTCGCGGTCGCATTCTGGTCGCCGGGTGCGGAAACCGGCGCCCACTCCGTCCTCGGGCGGGGCCTCGCCCTGGCGGCAGGCATCTCCTACGGAACAAGCGCGATCATCTCTGGCGCCGCAACGAGGGAGATCGGCCCAGTCAGAGCGGTGACCGCGTCGCTGACGCTTTCGACGCTTTTCCTCGCACTGATCGGCTTGATCTTAAGGGCGCCCTCGCCGCTCGCAATTGCCGTCCACGCCCCTTTGGCGCCGGTCCTGGCGATGGGCGCGCTCGGAATCTTCAACACGGCGCTTGCCTATTACGTCTATTTCCGGCTCGTGAACGAGGAGGGACCGACCTTTGCGACCCTCAACAATTACATCGCGCCTCTGATCGGAATCGTCGGCGGGGCGATCGTGCTCGCCGAACCTGTCGCGCCGTCAGCCTGGGGCGGACTGGCGCTTGTGCTGGGTGGAGTCGCCCTCACCGGCGCGTCGCTGCGGCCAGCGAAAGCGCATTTGACCGGCGCGGCAACGAGCAGCGCTCGCTCGAATTGAACGCGTTGACGCCTTCACCGCAGGCTCTGTTGCCGCTGACCCGCCGGACCGTGCCGGATCAAAAAAATAGCAAATGAATATATGTCTACTTATTTACAATATTATCATGTTGATTTTCAGATGACGCCGGGCGCACGGGCTGACCCTGACGAGCGCTGCGGAAGGCAGAGGATGGTCCAGAGCCTGCGACGGGTGAACATCATGGCGCCGGACCCCTTGCCGCCCGGGGCGCCAAGTCCAGGAGCCAAAGCTGCGCCGTGGACAAAAAAACACACTCAAATCTTTGAAAAGATGGAGTCGAAGCCAAGGTGCAAAGCAACCCCGAAGACCTGGCGAACGGATGCTCTGGCCGAGATCTCCTATCGCCTGCCTTTGAGCGCATCCGAGAGCGACATCGTCGCCGAACC
>DATCEJ010000543.1:0-3320 GCA_036510135.1 Roseiarcus sp.
GGCAACGCCGAAGCCAGGATAGAACCAACGCGCCAGCCGAGCCATTCCCGCTCGGAGTCGAACGACTAACGGAATTGAGGCGGCAGCCACCGAAAGACCCCGATTGATGCCGGTTTGGCTAGAACTCAGGTTGACGCATAAGCAAGAAGAGTACCGGTATTTAGGCGCCGCGCACCGTCGGCGCCAGATGTCATTGTCGAATGGCAGCATTGCCAATTTGCTCGTCACGCGCAAGAGCCTCGTCAGACGCAACTTGGGACGTCCCTTTCCTGTTCCGTTTCCCATACGAAGGACAGGGTTGCAGGCAGGAGACCGAAAATAAAAAAGCCGGCGCTGGAAGAGCGCCGGCATGGGCCGCGACAAAAAAGCCGGCGCTGGAAGAGCGCCGGCATGGGCCGCAACAAAAAAACCGGCGCTGGAAGAGCGCCGGTTCTGGCTCGTGGGATTTTTCCCGCCGCACTTGGCGGCGAGAGGATCGCTCGATGATTACTTCTGGATGTTCGCGTAGGCCGTGGTGACGGGCTTCAAAGCGTCTGAAGCAACCCGGGTGTAGAGTTCGGAAACCTTCGTCGCCTGGGCGACAAAGCCCTCATAGGCCTGCTTCGCGAATTCGGTCTGAATTTGGATCGCAGTTTCGACGCTGCGCGCGCCGAGAAGCTTCTCGTACATCGCGGACCCGGCGGCGAAGGACTTCTTGGAATAATCACTGGACTCGGCAGCGATCTCCTGCAGACCCTTCGAAAAGGTCGTCGACGCAGCAGTAAAAGCCTCGAGCTGGTCTTTGGAAAATTTCTGGAAGTCTTCAAGCGTAGCTGTCATTTGTGGCGCTCCCTGCATTGAGTCCGTTTCGCATCAGAAACGAGGCGAACGGGCCGTGAACGCAATATGTGCACTGCACAATCGAAGTCAAGACCAATTTGTTGCAATGCAGCAAAATCGCTGTCGAGCTTTCACATACAGCGCGTCGTAGAATTAGAAAGAGTGAGTTATTTCAATCAATAGGTGTCATTGACTCACTTTTAACTTCAGCCAACTCGACTGCCGTCCTCGCCGGCCGATAGCGATTTCAAAGGCTTGCTGAAAATATCCGCGCCTCTTCGGAATCCCGTTAACCCCTGCGTAACCGCTGCGGCATATCGTTGGCGACTGTGTGCGTAACGCAACTGTGATCGGCGCCTCGGCCTCATGGTTGCGTGAAGTCCGTGGGGCGTTTCATGGCGTTGCGTATCGGTTGCTCTCGAATGGGCTGGCTTGCTCGCGTAGCGACCGCGGCCTTGATCTCGGCTTCGACCCTTTGCCTGGCCAGCGCGCAGGCGCAGGCGCATCATTATTCGCGGCACCGGCAGACCGCGCACGCGATGCATCAAGCCCACCACTCGCGCTATGCGCGCGCTCCCCATCATGCGCGTTCCGCTCATTACGCCCATCGCGCATCCCCGCGTCACGCTTCCTCGCATTACGCCTCCCTGGCGGCAGGCGCGGTTCCCAATTCGCCCGCTTTTTCGGCGCTTGTCGTCGACGTCAACAGCGGCCGGACGCTCTATTCCGCTGACGAGAACGGACTGCGTCATCCCGCTTCGATCACCAAGGTGATGACGCTCTACCTCTTGTTCGAACAGCTCGACAGCGGCGCAATGACGCTGCGGACGCAAATTCCAATCTCCGAGCACGCCGCCGCGCAGGAGCCATCCAAACTCGGCCTTGCTCCCGGGGACTCGATCAGCGTCGACGACGCGATCAAGGCCGTCGTGACCCGTTCTGCCAACGATATCGCGGTCGCGATCGCCGAGGCGGTCGGCCAGTCCGAAAGCAATTTCGCCGACATGATGACGCGCAAAGCCCACGCGCTCGGCATGTCGAACACGGTCTACGTCAACGCCTCCGGACTTCCCAATGACGCGCAGATTACCACGGCGCATGATCTGACGATCCTCGGACGCTCGCTCGAGGAGCGGTTCCCGCGCTACTTCCGTTATTTCTCGACCACCCAATTCAACTTCGATGGCGAGATCATCGGCAGCCACAATCATCTCCTCGGCCGCATCGACGGCGTCGACGGAATCAAGACCGGCTACACGAGGGGGTCCGGTTTCAATCTCTTGACCTCGGTCCATCGCGATGGACGGTCGCTGCTCGCCGTCGTCATGGGCGGGCGCTCCGCTGCGGGGCGCGACCGGATCATGGCGAATCTGATCGCCGACCACATTGCTGAAGCTTCGACCACACATACCGCGACCGCAGTCGCCGACGCTTCGCCGGTCGAGACGACCGGGCCGGCCGCCGAACCGGCCGTGGCGCCCCCGACTCGGGCGCGTCCAGCCGTAATCGCCCAAGCCAAGTTTGAACACATCTCCGCCGCGGCGCGCGCGGCGAACGCCGCCGGGGAAGGCGACGATGGGACTGGTGACGAGGAGATCGCGACCCCAGAGCCGATGCTCAAGGCGCCCGCCCCGCGCGCCGCGCAGCCCACACCAGCCGAACTCGGCTTGCTTAAGAGCCCCGCCGGCGCCAAGCCGTCAGCGAAGATTCAGGCTCGGCTCGCGGCGGCGAGCGCGCTGGTCATGCCGCCGCTCGGACGGCCCGAAAATCCAGCCGACGAAATGCGGCGTTCGGGGCGCGTTTCCCAGCAGGACGAGCACCGCGACGATCTCGGCGCGCGCGGTTGGATGATCCAGATCGGCGCGCCCGACAACCTCGCCAAGGCCAACGCCCTTTTGAGCCGCGCCCGCGAGCGCAACCGTTCGACGCTGGCCTCAGCCAAGCCGATCACCGAGAAGGTGCGCAAAGGCGACGCCACACTCTACCGCGCACGTTTCGCGGGCCTCGATTCGGCTTCGGCGGAAGCCGCGTGCCGGTCGCTCAAACGGACCGGATTTTCCTGCTTCACCGCCCACGACGACTGACGCCGACCTTGCTTGCGGAGCGCCTAGCCTTGACGCTGCATCAGAACATCCTTGGCCTGATTGACCCGCGCGGCAAGCGTGGTCGAGCCGCCATGATCTGGATGAAACTTCTTCATCAAGGTTCGGTGAGCACGGACTATGTCCGGCGTGCTCGCGCCTTCGACGAGACCGAGAACTTCCAGCGCCTCCCGGCGCGACATCGCCCCGCCCCCGCCCCGCCCCTGACGCTGACCCTGGTCTGCCTCACGCCAGCCGGCGAACCGGCGGTCGAGATATGCCTCTAACAGGCTGACGCCATCCGGGTCGTCGCGGGCCAGCTCCTGGCGCAAAGAAACCAGTTCGGGACGGGACAGGGTCTCGACCGCGCGGCCACCATAGGCGCCGGCGAGGATCGTTCCGGTCATCCCCCCGCTGTCG
>DATCEJ010000544.1:0-18595 GCA_036510135.1 Roseiarcus sp.
TGGGGATTGGCTGGGGGCGCGCTGTGCGCGAAGTGCTAGTCGCCGGTCTCTCCCCTGTGCCTGGGGTCCGTGCGGTCGCTCTCAATGGCGGAATGCAACAGTCCGCCCCACATTTCCAAATCAACGAGTTTGTACGACAGGCAGCGGAGCAATTCGGCGGGTCGGCTCACTTCCTCCATGCTCCGTACCTGTCGTCGTCGGAGCTAAGAGGTGCATTTCTTAGCGAGCCTTCCATGCGCGAGACAATAGCGCTTTGGGAGCGGCTCGATTGTGCGCTCGTGGGCGTAGGGCTGCCCCATTTCTCGTCGGAGGCAAAAGATGCCACCAGACCGGAGCAAGGCATTGAGGGCGCCGTAGGCGACGTCATTCGCCACTACTTCGACTTCAACGGCACGGTGCTCCCGTGGGAAGGTGAACAAAGGATGTTGGCGGTCTCAGTCGATCAATTGCGTCGGACAAAGCTTTCGATTGGGCTGGCCGTAGCAATGGAAAAGGCTCGGGCTATTATCGGCGCGGTTCGTTCAGGCTTGATCAACGCCTTGGTGACCGACCGTTCCACCGCGCAAGCAATATTGGACATTTTGCGTCCCGAGCCATCCGACACTTGATGCCTGCCCTTTGACGTGCTCGAAGGCATGGTGCGCGTCAGAGCATCTACCTGACGCGGCGGGGGTCGGCTTCGGGCGGAGTCCGCCACGTCCGGAACGCTTCGTCGCGGAGGACGCGGGAGCGTGCGGCGAGAGGTGAGATGGCGCTTGACGTTGAAAATATTTTGAGCCGCTGCGTGAATGGACAGAAAGTGCTGGGCTGATCCTGGCGATTTGAAGCGCTTCATCTTACGCTGCCGCCGTACGTACGGGAAGCTTGCAGACCGTGTGGCGCCTGTCCGCCCGACGAGCCCGTTGACCGCCCGCAAATCGACCAAAGAACCGATGTTGGGGGCTGATCAATCCCCGCTGGGACTTCTGAACTTCGGGTCGCTAATTCAGGTTCGTGTGACAGCGCCAGCTGGCGACCTGCGACGCCTAACCCTAAACTTCAGGGAGACTCGCGAGCCTGGCTTGGCTGTGTTCCTCGACCAATCTATGTGTCCACCGCGGTTCGCCAGACTTGAGCAGGGCGAAACCAGGGAGGTGCGCGGTTGCCAGATCGTTTCGACTATATCGTCATCGGTGGTGGCTCGTCGGGTTGCGTCGCCGCGACGCGTCTCGTCCGCGACGGGGGCGCTCGCGTCCTTCTGATCGAGCGGGGCCAAGAAAGCCAGCCCGCGCTGATGCAGATGCCTGCCGGATACATGAAGTATCTCGGCCGCGAGGATTACCTAGAGATGCATCAGACTGTCTCGCAGCCCCAGCTCGACGGCCGTGCGCCCATCGTGCCGCAAGCCAATCTGCTCGGCGGCGGCAGCTCCGTCAACGCCATGGTTTATATGCGAGGCCAGCGCGAAGACTACGACGGATGGGATGCTCTGATGGGAGGCGGAAGCGGCTGGTTCTATGCCGATGTGCTTCCGCACTTCAAAATCATGGAGCACAACACCAAGCTCAACGACGAATTCCACGGCATCAATGGGCCGCTTTGGATATCGGACCCGGGTCGGATCGATCCGTTGACGGAAGCCTTCATGCTCGCCGCGCAAGGACTCGGCATTCGCTACAACCCAGATTTCAACGGTCAGCGGCAGGCCGGGGTTGGGCCAATGCCGCACACGATCGGACGCAATCGCCGTTGCAACGCGGTCGGGGCGTTCTTGTCTCAGGTGCGACGAGACAAACGATTGACTCTTGTCACCCGGGCCCGCGCAACTCGGGTGCTCGTGGAGCGCGGGCGCGCCGTGGGCGTCGAATACCGTGTCGGGGGGGAAGCGCGCCAGGCGTATGCGGATGGCGAGGTGCTCGTTGCCGCAGGAGCCTACAATACGGCCAAGCTTCTGATGCTCTCGGGCCTTGGGCCCGCCGATCATCTACGGGAGCTCGGCGTCCCGATCGCTTGCGATCTGCCAGGTGTCGGACAGAACCTGCAGGATCACCACGAAGTGCCCGTGATCAGTACGCTCCGAAACCCGGGAGGGTATTACGGCCAGGACAGAGGCTGGCGGATGCTGCGAAACGGATTGGAATATCTCCTGTTCAAATCCGGACCTGTGGCGACCACGGGTGTCGAGGCTTGCGCGTTCGTCGATCCGGACGGGTCTGTACGTCCGACCATTCAACTGTACTGCGTGCCGACCGTTTATCTCGATCGGGATATCAAGGACGTTAAGGCGACGCACGGAGTTACGCTTACACCATGCCTGCTGCGCCCCAAGGCGCGCGGATCCGTGCGGTTACGATCGGCAGATCCGGGAGACAAGCCTCTCGTCGATAGCAACTTCTTCGGCCATCCCGACGATCTGCGGCTGACGATCGCGGCGATGCGACTGGCGCGGCGCGTGCTGGACGAAGAGCCCCTCCACTCGCTTGTGGGGGAGGAACTTCTGCCGGGCTCAGGCTGCGTGGACGATGCCGATCTTGAGCCCTACGCGAAGCGCATGGTGAAGACCAACTACCATCCGGTTGGGACGGCGCGCATGGGGCCCGACGGCGATCCGGCCGCTGTGCTCGATTCGCGGCTGCGCTTACGGGGGGTCGGGGCGTTGCGAGTCATCGACTGTTCCGCGATCCCGCGGATCGTGTCGGGCAATACGAACGCGGCGGCTTTGATGCTGGGAGATCGCGCAGCGACCTTCATTCTCAACTCCAGATGAGACCGCTACAGCGCTTGCAATTGGTGAAACGGCTCAAGCACTCCAGATCACGCACTCAAGGCAGACGGGCATGAACGCGTCTGTGGGCCGCAAGGACGCCGCTTGCATCCCCGCCCATACTACACGAGTTATACCCAGACTCGCTGATTAGAACAGGTTGGCCCATTCGCGCATTCCGATGGACATGCTCCGCCAGGCTGATCGCGTTGATCGAGATCGATATGAGCCTGTGAGGCTCATATCGCGGTGGAGAGCAACAAAGCCAATCTAGCGGTTGCGGAAACGATTCGTGACCCCTGGGCGCCCCCAGCCCCGCCAGCTCGAAGCGGACCATGGAACCACTCTGCAAATACCTTTGCAATTTCAGTTATTTGAATGGTGCCCAGGGGCGGAATCGAACCACCGACACCGTGATTTTCAGTCACGTGCTCTACCAACTGAGCTACCTGGGCGGCTGGCGCCGTCGAGACGCAGCGCGCGCTTATAAGCGTCCGTGCTGCGCCTTGTCCAGCTTAGGCGCCGGACCAGGTTGACGAGGCGTCCAGAGCCGGGTGGGCCCAGACCTCGGCGCGCCGTTCCGCCATCAATATGCCGCACTCCAAACCGCAATGCTTCGCGAGGAGATTTGTGATAAAAGATCGACATCATGCGCTTCGTTATTGCTTGTCTTCCCGCTGCGTTGGCCTGCGCAGCTGCGGTTTTCCTACAGGGGGGGCGCGCGGCCGCCGCTGATTTGCCGACAGCGCCGTCGAGTTATCCGGCGCTCGGCCCCGGTGCGGCCGGCGCGGCGCCCGATTATTGGTCGGGCCTTTCGGTCAGCGCAGGGGTCTCGGTCTGGGGGGGCAAGGGGGTCAAGGGTGGCGTCGGGGGCGAAACCGACCTCAATTATGAACATGTCTTCGACAATGGGATCATGCTTGGGGTGCAAGCATCGACCGGTTACATGCCCTACCTGCAATCGGGCCCCGGATATTCCCAGTTCACAGGGGGCGCTTTCGCTGGGGGCTCGGCGCTCGTCGGGTATAATTTCGGCCAGGTGACGCCCTACGTCATCACCGGGGTCGATTTCGTCCGCTCGACGCGCTTCAGCAACGGCGCATTCAACGCAAGCGACTCCATCAACTCCGTATTCGCCGGACCCGGCGCGGTGCAGGCGGTCGGCACGTTCGGCGTCGGCGTCAACTATCGCATCACCTCGAACTTCAGCATGGGTCTCGAAGCGATCGTGCACACCAACCCGAGTAGTGGCCCGTTTGCGCCATGGCCGTAGCCGGCAAGTCGCCACGAGCCCCCGCGCAGCGCCAACCCCGATCGTCGAAACCTGAATGACCCAGACGCATGACCTGTCCCGACGGGCGCTGCTTGTCAGCATCGTGGCCGCTTCCGGCGCGCGCTTAGCCGCCCCCGCGTCCGCCCAGACCGACGCCCCGTCGGCCGCGGCTCCAGCTCCGCCAGCGTTCGGTTATCAGGACGTTGTGAAGCGGGCGCGGGATCTCGCCGCTGCCCCCTTCGACAGTGCGATACCCCCGCTGCCCGCCGGTCTCGCGACCCTCGATTTCGACGGCTGGCGGGATATCCGCTTCAAATCCGACAAGCCGCTGCTCGGCCAGGAGGGGGCCAATTTCCGGTTAGAGCTGTTCCATCTCGGCCACCTGTACAAGCGTCCGGTGGTCGTTAACGTCCTGCGCGACGGCATCCCGGCGCCGATCCCCTACGCAGCCAACCTGTTCGACTACGGCCATACCAAACTTGGCCCTCTGCCGATCAACCTTGGTTTTGCCGGCTTTCGGCTGCGCTTTCCGATCAACGCGCCCCACGTCTGGGACGAAGTAATCGGGTTTCTCGGCACGAGCTACTTCCGCTTCCTCGGCCGCGGCCAGCGCTACGGCCTGTCGGCGCGGGGCCTGGCGATCGGCGCCGCCCCGCGCCTCAACGAGGAGTTCCCGTTTTTTCGCGAATTCTGGATCGAAACGCCGGACGCGACCGCTGAGCAAGTCGTCATCTATGCGCTGCTCGACGGGGAATCGGCCACCGGCGCCTTTCGCTTCGATCTGAACCCCGGCCAGGAGACCTTCATCGACGCGAACGTCACTCTGTTCGCGCGCAAACCGACGCCTGCACTCGGTCTTGCGCCGCTGTCGTCGATGTATTTCGTCGGCAAGGCCGACCGCCGGTTCGTCGAAGACTTCCGCGGCGAATTGCACGATTCCGACGGTCTTCTCATGCACACCGGCGCGGGGGAATGGATCTGGCGGCCTCTGAGCAACCCGGCGAAGCCGCAGGTCTCCGTCTTTCTCGACGCCAATCCGCGCGGATTTGGGCTGCTGCAGCGTGACCGCAATTTCAGCGATTATGAAGATCTCGATCTCGCCTACGAGCTCAGGCCGAGCTACTGGATCGAGCCGCATGAAGGTTGGGGCGAGGGGAGGGTGGAGCTGGTCGAATTGCCGACCAGGGACGAGACCAACGACAACATTGTCGTCGCCTGGGCGCCCAAGCAAGGGCTCGAGGTTGGCAAGCCCCTCGTCTTCGGTTATCGCATCACGTCCCTGACGATGGATCAAAGCCTGACGCCTGGCGGCCGTACTGTCGGAACGTTCCGCGTCGCGGCACGGGCGTTGGGGTCCCCGGATCCGCCGCCGCCGCCCGGGACCACGCGCTTCCTCATCGATTTTTCCGGCGGCGACTTGTCTTACTACATGAGCGACCCCTCGCTCGTGGAGACAGTCGCAACCGCGTCGACCGGACGAGTCCTGCGCGCGTTCCTTACCCCCAACGCCCATATCCGGGGATTTCGCGCCAGCGTCGACGTCGCGGTCGACCCAGGCCAGAGTACGGATCTGCGCGTCTTCCTGCGCGCTGGGCCGAAGGCCTTGACCGAGACCTGGACGTTTCCCTGGCGGCCATAAAGGCGGGCCGCTCAAATTGTGCTCGGCCTCGCTATTTCAGGGGCTTAGCACCTACTTCGCGCAACGCCGCGACGTTCGCGCTACTTGACCAAGATCTCAGCGCCGGCGCGGACCGCCGACCACCTCGAGTTTCTTTCAGCGCGGCGGGAGCCCTCGTTGTCCGCAATCCCCCGCGCATGACGCCTTCGAACAGTCCCGACGTCCGGATGGTCTCGGAAAGATCCAATGTGGGCCCTGCCGCGTCTACTGGGGCCCGGCGCTCGCGGCGGCGGGACCGGTTCAAACCATCCGCGCCACGGGTCCGGTGATATGCGCGTCGAGCTTGGTCATTCTATAAATTTGCGGAAGCAGAACGAAAAATAGCCGCGTTACACAAACTTAACGAGATTGAAAACATTTGTTAATTTGCAATTCGAAATCGACAGCTTACGTTCATTTTCGGCGCTTATATTTAAGGCGGAAAGCGAAGCAACCCTCTACTAAAGTATATCCGCTTAGGCGGTGGGGAATAATATGCGCGATTGGTTTGTTGGTCAAAAGATTGTTTGCGTCAATGCGCAACCGATTGACGGTGTCAGAAATCGTTTTGTTGATGAATATCTCAAAGAAGGTAAAACGTATAAAATAAGAAAGATTGTTGGATTTAATTTCAAATTTCCTCAGAAAAGTGAAGAGAGACTTGCCTTTAGACTGGATGGTATAGTTCCTTATTTAATTGATGGCATAGAATATGCATTTTTCCACGGTCGATTCAAGCCACTCGAAGACCAGAATGAAGATCAGGAAATCGATATTTCGATATTCTTGAACGGCCTGCGCCAAGTGAACGAGGGTTCGTTCGTTCTCAGGAACGAAGATATTCGGGAATGCGAGCCGGTCACGTAACGCGACAAAGCTGCGAATATCGAAAGGCTTTCGAGAGGACGCTGCTTTTCTCTCCGCAATTGGCCGCCACGGGAGAATGGCGCGGCTTGGCCCCGCGACGAAGGTTCTCGTAAAGAGCTTTCATCCACCCGTTTCATCCGAGCGTTTTCGCCATTGAATCAGGCGGGCTTTCCTGCTAGCGGCTGACGCTCGTCGCATGGGCTTCCCATGTAGCGGACAAACCCTGGGCTTCCGCCGCCGGCCAGATACGCCGGCTCAGCCGCCAAAAGCGGTGATAAGGGTCTCGCGCGGATTACGCGCGGACCTTTCCGGCCGGCAGACGCCTGAACGTCAACGCGAACCCAAAGCCGGCGTTGCCCGATCAAAAGGGCGCAATTAGGAGAACCAATGGCTTCCATACAATCCCTGGCGCCGACGCGCGAGGATTTCACCGCACTATTGAACGAGACCTACGGCGACGACGAGGCGTTCGAAGGAACGGTCGTTAAGGGCAAGGTCGTCGCGATCGAAAAGGACATGGCCGTCATCGACGTCGGCCTCAAGACTGAAGGGCGCGTGGCGCTCAAGGAATTCACCAATCATGGACGCGACCCGGCGCCTGGGCTTGGCGACGAAGTCGAAGTCTATCTCGAGCGGATCGAGAACGCGCTCGGCGAAGCGGTCATCTCGCGCGACAAGGCCAGGCGTGAGGAGAGCTGGGTCAAGCTCGAGCAGGCATTCGAGAAGAACGAGAAGGTCGAGGGGGTCATCTTCAACCAGGTCAAGGGCGGGTTTACCGTCGACCTCGATGGGGCGGTCGCCTTCCTGCCGCGCAGCCAGGTCGACATTCGTCCGGTGCGCGACGTTGGCCCGCTGATGAACGTGCCCCAGCCATTTCAGATTCTCAAGATGGACCGGCGGCGTGGCAATATCGTCGTTTCCCGCCGCACCGTGCTCGAGGAGAGCCGCGCCGAGCAGCGCCACGAGATCGTCGCCAACCTCGCCGAGGGCCAGATCATCGACGGCACGGTGAAGAACCTCACCGACTACGGCGCGTTCGTCGATCTTGGCGGCATCGACGGCCTCCTGCACGTGACCGACATCGCCTGGCGGCGCGTCAACCATCCAAGCGAAGTCTTGACGATCGGTCAGCAGGTCAAGGTGCGCATTATCAAGATCAACCATGAGACCCACCGCATCTCGCTCGGTATGAAGCAATTGCAGGAAGATCCGTGGTCGAACATTGAGACGCGTTACAGCGTTGGCCAGAAGCTCAAGGGCCGCGTCACCAACATCGCCGACTACGGCGCCTTCGTCGAGCTCGAGCCCGGCATCGAGGGCCTCATCCACGTCTCCGAAATGTCCTGGACCAAGAAGAACGTCCACCCAGGCAAGATCGTCGCGACCAGCCAGGAGGTCGAGGTCCAGGTGCTTGAGGTCGACGCCTCCAAGCGCCGCATATCGCTCGGCCTGAAGCAGACGCTGCAGAACCCATGGGAAGCTTTCGCGGAGACGCATCCAATTGGCTCGGTCGTCGAGGGCGAGGTCAAGAACAAGACCGAGTTCGGACTGTTCGTCGGGCTCGATGCGGACGTCGATGGCATGGTCCACCTGTCCGACCTCGACTGGAGCAGACCTGGCGAGCAGGCGATCGAGGACTACAAGAAAGGCGACAAGGTTACCGCCAAGGTGCTTGACGTCGATATCGAGAAGGAGCGCATCGCCATTGGCATCAAGCAACTGGCCAATGACCCGTTCGCCGCCGCCAATAAGGCCGGCGAAGAGGGCGAAGGCGAACTGCGCAAGGGTTCGGTCGTGACCTGCGAGGTCGTCGAGGTCAAGGACGGCGGCCTCGAAGTGAAGATTGCGGGCACGGATCTCACCGCCTTCATCAAACGTAGCGAACTGGCTCGCGACCGCGGCGATCAGCGTCCCGAGCGCTTCTCGGTTGGCGAGAAGGTCGACGCGCGCATCACTCAGTTCGACCGTCGGGCGCGCAAGGTCGCAGTCTCCATCAAGGCGCTGGAAGTCGCCGAGGAGAAGGAGGCGATTGCGCAATATGGCTCGGCCGACTCGGGGGCTTCGCTCGGCGATATTCTTGGCGCGGCGCTGAAGGCCCGCGACAGGGGCGAGAAGGCCAAGTAGCGGCCCGCCAACAGCTCAAACTAAAAGCCCGCGCGGGAGCGATCCCGGGCGGGCTTTGTATTGGCCGTGCCTCAGAACCCAGCGCCCCGGCCGCTGTTGTCCGCGGAAGCCTCGGCACGGGCTCAGCTCTCGATGAGGAAAGCCGAGTCGACGGGCAGTTGCAGGGCTGTCACGAGCGCGTTTGTCTGCGAGGCCATGCCCACGACCGCCAGAAAATCGGAATATTGCGCGTCGGTCATGCCCTTCGCGCGCGCCGCTGCTGTATGCGAATGGATGCAATAGGAGCAGTTGTTCGTTATTGAGACGGCGATGTAGATGAATTCCCGCGTCAGGGGATCGAGCGGTCCGGGCGCGCCCATCACCGTTTTCAGCGTGCTCCAGGTGCGCTCAAGAACCTCGGGCTGATTGGCCAGGCCGCGCCAGAAATTGTTGACGAAGTCCGACTTCCGGGTCGCCCGGATATCATCGAAAACCGTTTTGACCTTCGGGTGCGCTTCCGCCTCCGCATCGGTCCAGAGCTTGACTGTGGCCATCCTCGCCTCCCGGTAAACGCACCCGGAGCAGCAGGCCCGCCCGGATCATGGGGAGGCGTGTAGCATGGCGGCGACAATCCCGAACGGACGGCTCGAGTCTGTGGCGGAGCGGTCAGCTCGTCACCTGCTCCGAGCGTCCGTAGACGAGCAGCATCAGGATGATCACGCCGCCATAGATCACCTGGCGGCCGGCCTCCGGCATCTCCATGATCGAGAGCACACTGTTGAGCAGGACGATCAGGATCACGCCGACCAGTGTTCCCAGATAGCGTCCACGCCCGCCCAGGATGTTGGTCCCGCCGATGACCACGGCTGCGATGCCGGGCAGCAGATAGGCGTCGCCCATGCCCTGATAGGCCTTCCGTGAATAGCCGGCGAGAAGGACGCCGGCGAGAGCGGCGGTCAGGCCGCACAGGGCGAAGCAGATCACGGTGACGCCCTTGGTGTTGACGCCGGCGAGGTAGGCGGCCGACTCCTTGTTGCCGAGCGCGTAGATCGCGCGGCCGAGCAATGTGCGCTGCAGGATGACCGCGATGACCGCGGAAACCGCGAGCCAGACGAAGAGCGCGGCGGGTATCCCGAGAACGTGTCCGGAGGCCAGCGTCCGCATGAGATCGGTGGCGGCGGTGTCGGGAGCGAAGCCTCCGGTATGGGCCACCATCAGCCCGCGCATGACCGCGTTGACGCCAAGGGTGAAGATCATCGAGGGAACGCGGAGATAGGCGACGCCAAGCCCGTTGACGAGGCCGACGATGAGGCCGACCGCGAGACCGATCGGAATCGCCCAGGCGCCGCCGACCGCGGTCGCCATCATTGCGGCCGCGGTCAGCGTCCAAGGGATAGAAAGGTCGATCTGTGCAATCAGAATGACAACCATCTGCCCGGCGGCGACGATCCCGAGGAAGGCGCCGATCTGCAGCTGCTGCAAAAGATAGTTCGGCGAGAGCAGCGGCGCGCTGCCGAACCGCTGCCAGGTGTAAGCGGTTCCGGCGATGAGGATGGCGACGATGAACAGCGCCGCGATCAGGATTGGCCGGTCGTCGCGCGACGGCTTGAGGATGGCCGGAAACGCAGTCACCGAAAGAGCTCCAGCGTGTTCTTCACCCGCAGCACGCGCAGCGCCCCGATGCTGACCGCGGCGAGCAGAATAATCCCCTCGAACAGCGGCTGAAGCAGCGGCGCGATGTCGAAAATGCGGAAGAAGTAAGAGATGACGCGCAGGATCAGCGCGCCGAACACGGAGCCGATCGCGCCTCCGTTGCCGCCCAGAAGAGACGTGCCGCCGATCACCACCGCGGCGATCGAGTTCAAGGTATAGGTGCCGGCCTGCGGGATGTCGGCGTTGCCCGACGAGGTCTCGATGGCGAGAAAGAGGCCGCCGCAGGCCGCGAAGAAACCGCCGAGGGTGAAGGCGGCGATCCTGGCGCGGTTGACGTCGAGGCCGGACATGTAGGCTGCGCCTTCCGCCGACCCGATCGCGTAGACGGTCCGGCCGGTGACTGTGCGGCTGAATGGAACCCAGACTAAGAGAATGATCAGCACCAGGAGGACGAAAGGCGTAGGGATACCGGCGAAGGGAGCAAACCAGGGCGCGGCCCCGTCGTTGAAGATATGCACGGTCGAGGCGAAATCGCCGAGCGAATTGGTGAGCGCCCAGTTGAGATTGTCGTCGACCTTGCCGCCGGGCTGCGGCCGCAGGAAGAGCGCGATGCCGATGTAGATGGCGCCGGTGGCGAGCGTGGCGATGATCGGCTGGATGCGGCCGTAGACGACGACCGCGCCGTTGATCAGCCCGGCGAGGGCGCCGATCAGGAGGCAGATGACGGCGCCGAGCGCGATCCCCGTCACGCCTCCGGGCAGGGTCCCAAGCGCAACCCGCCATCCGCCGAAGTCGAGCGCAAGCGGCGTGCCGGCGGGCGCCCCACTCAAGAGATAGCTGGCGAAACAGGCGATCATCGTCATCGAGGCGCCAACCGAAAGGTCAAGGCCGGCCGCGAGAACGGGCACGGTCTGCGCCATCGAGACCATCGCCAGCGTGAACACCTCGTTGCTGTTCTGAATGAACACTGCCGAGGTAAAGCCTTTGGGATGGGCGAGGTTGTAGAGGAGGTAGACGACCACGAAGAGCACGGCCGCGGTGAGAAAGGCGAAGTTCTGCCGGATCTTGATGGCGAGATCAGACATGGGCCGCCCCGCTTGGCGCGCCCGGGGACGGAGCGGCGCCGATGTTGAGCGAGTTTGCGACAATATTGGTCTCGTTCAATTCGCCCCCCGCGAGCTCGCGCACGATGCGCCCGTCATACATGATGGCGACGCGGTCGCAGCAGCCGATAAGCTCGTCATAGTCCGTCGAATAGAACAGGATCGCGGCTCCCTGGTCTGCAAGCTCGCGCATCAGGCGATAGAGCTCCTGCTTGGTGCCGACGTCGATGCCGCGCGTCGGATCGTTGAGCAGGATGATGCGCGGCCCGGTCATCAGCCACTTGGCGATGACCACCTTCTGCTGGTTCCCACCGGAGAGCGTCGAGACCGCGTCGTCCTTCGAACCGACCTTGATCTTAAGGCGGTCGATCGCCGAATCGACGGCCTCGGCCTCCTTGCCGGTGTCGACGAACGGGCCGATCGACATCGCCCCGAGCGAGGCGATGGTCAGATTGTCGGCGATCGACATCGGCAACAACAGGCCTTCCGTCTTCCGATCCTCGGGCACGAGCGCGATGCCGACGTCAGCCGCCTTGGCCTGGGCTGGGGAGCCCGGCCTGACGCGGCGGCCACTGACCGTGATCGTGCCGGTCACCCCGCGCAGCACGCCGAACAGGGCGAGCAGCAGGGTCTTCTGTCCCTGGCCGTCGAGTCCGCCAAGGCCGACGATCTCGCCAGCTCCGACTTCGAGCGAGATATCGGCGAGGTGGTCCTCCCATCCCAGCCGCTCGACCTTGAGCGCTGGCGCGGACCGGACGGGCTTGGGCTTTGGCGGGTATTGCGTGGCGATGTCGCGGCCGATCATCAGCTGCACGATCTCGGCGGTCGAACGCTGGCCCTTGTCGAAGGTCTCTATGTGGCGGCCGTTGCGGAATACCGAGGCGCGGTCCGCCAGCGCCTCGACCTCGTGCATGCGATGCGAGATATAGAGGATGGCGACGTTCTCCGCCTTGAGCCGCGCCAAGAGCGTGTAGACCCTCTCGACATCCGCGCTGGTCAGCGCCGACGTCGCCTCGTCGAGGATGAGCAGCTGGGGCTTCTGGCCGAGCGCCTTGGCGATCTCGACCATCTGGCGGCGCGACAGCGGCAGATCGCGGACGCGCAGAAGCGGATTGACGTCCTCGCAGCCGACTTCGGCCAGCAGGGCCTCGGCCCTGCGCCGCTGGGCGCGGGTGTCGATCATGCCGAAGCGCCTCGGCGGCGCGGCGATCGAAATGTTGTCGGCGACGGACAAGTCCGGCATCAAAGACAGTTCCTGGAAGATGCAGACGACCCCGGCTGCCGTCGCGGCCGAGGGACTGGCGAACTCGCGCGCGCGGCCATCGAGCGCTATCGTCCCGGCGTCGGGCTGGACGACGCCCGCGACGATCTTGATCAGCGTCGACTTGCCCGCGCCGTTCTCGCCCAGGACCGCGTGGATGGAGCCGCGCGCGCAGCGGAAATCCACGTCCTCGAGCGCACGGACGCCGCCGTAACGCTTGGATATTCCGGACAGGACAAGAAAATCGCCTTGCGGCGCGTCCGCCATGATCAACCTCGACGAGAATGGGCGGCGCGCGCCGCTTCGGCGACGGACGTCCCGCCCGGCGTCCGGCCGGGCGAGGCGTCCTGATTGCCCTTAAAGCGGCTACTTCGTGTTCTTCTCGCTTTGCGCCATGATTTCCGGCGCGGTGAAGTTCACCCCACAGGGTGTGAACTGGTTCGGCGCGAAGAAGTTCGCTTTGAGGTCCGGCCAATAGTTCACGCCGGCCTTGAGATCCTGGTAGGTCGCCACGGGGATCGGGATCGAGATCAGTTGCGGCATCACGTTGCCCTGGAGCGCCTCGATCGCGGCCTTTATCGAGATGGCGACCAGCGCCGGAGATTGTCCGTAGGACATGCCCTTGAGCCCGTCCTTCGAATATTCGGCGATCTGCTTGCGGAACTCGTTCTCGCCCTCGCCGGCGAAGGGCACGAGTGGACGCTTGGCGTCCAGAAACGCCTGCACCGTGCCGTCGTCGCCGCCCTGGCTGAAGATGCCGTCGAAATGCGGGTGCACCGCGAGCGCGTCCGCCGTCACCTTCTGCGACGTGCCGGTGTCCCAGTTGCCGACCACCTCGGTGACGTTGAACTTGTTGGGGGCCTTGTCGATCACGGCGCGAAAGCCGTCATGGCGGTCGCGGTCGACCGAATTGCCCGGCAGGCCGCGCACTTCGAGAATGTCTCCCGAGGTCTTGCCCATTTCCTTCAGCAGGAACTCGGCCGACATGCGGCCCGCCTCCGTCTGGTCCTCGTTGATCTCCATCACCTTGTCGGTGTCGAGCACGTTGTCGAACGGCACGAGGACCACGTTGTTCTTGTCGGCGAGGCGGATGATGCGGTCGAAGCCCTCGGGCGAGACGGCGTTGACGATGATCGCGTCATAACCCTGATTGATGAAGTCCTCGATCGCGCCCAATTGCGCGGCCGCGTCGGTGCCGGTGGACACGACCTTGAATTCCTTGATGTATTTCTTAATCTCCGGCTCCTCGGCGAAGGCCTTGGCCGTCTTGATCATCTGGATGCGCCAGGTGTTGCCGACGAAGCCGTTCGCAAGCGCAATCTTGTAGGGTCCGGGTCTCTTCTCCCACTGGAGAAACTTCGTCTTGTCCGACCAGGGCTTGAAGCACTGCGGATCGACCCCGGGGCCGGAAACGACCTTAGGGCCGGCCCATGCGGCCGAAGACATCAAGAAGCCCGCGAGCGTCAGCGCGGTTAAGCTGCCAACATATTTCATTAGAGATCCTCCCTTTTTTAATTTGCGTCCTGCCGACGATCGCCCGGACGCGCCCGGCCGGGCAAAACCCAGCGGGATTGAGAGCTAACATGCCAGATATGCCCCCCTGCGGCAAGCCGCTTGCCCCGTGCCTTTAAGGGCCTTTAGAGCCCGAGGACGCGCAGCTTGCCGTCGATGAATTTCTTGGCGCGCGGCACGTCGCTCTCGTCAAGATGTTCGATAATGATCGGGATGTTCGGGTGGTGCTCCGCAAGGCGGCGCAGATAGAGATCGTAGTTCAGCGAGCCGAGTCCGGGCGCCGGCAATTCGATCTGGCCCACGCCGCGGAATGTATGGCTTTCGGCGGCGCCATCGAACAGTTCGGCGTGCTTTTCCGATTTGTCCGCGCCGGCAAGCTTCACGTCCTTCGCGTGGGCGATCCTGATCTTGCCGGCGAGCGCGTTGAACACGCGATTGAGCTCCCCGTCCATGTCCCCGATGTTGTGCGCTTCGAAATAGTTGGTGGGGTCCATGAGCAGGCCGAGTGAGCTGTGATCGATGGCGGCGAACATTCGCATCGTCTCATTTACCGAGCCGACCACGTTGTTGACGTAGGTTTCGAGGAGAAATACCGCCCCGTGATCGTAGGCAGTCTGCACAAGCTCGCGAATGACCTCGACGCAGTCGGCGAACCCCTCTTCGGTCTTGTTTTTGGGGTGATGGACCCAGTCGCTATCGGTCGCGAAGGTGCCAGTCTCGGATATGACATAGGGCGAGCCGAGATCGCGGGCATGGCGGATGATCGCTTTGAGATGGTCGAGCCGGCGCTTGCGCTCGTCTTTGTCCGGGTGAACAATGTTTGTGTAGCCGGAAATGCAGCAAATCGGCAGGTCCTGATCACGGAAGATGTGGCCGATAGTCTGGCACTTTTCCTTTGTGAAGCCTCCGTTCAAGAGGTCCATGTCGTTGAAAGTGAGATCGAGCTGGACCGTGTTGAATCCGAGCGCGCGGATTTTGCTGGCTGTTTCCTTGGCGCTGTAGGGAAAGTAGCCGGTGAAAATGCCTGCTTGAATCATATTCTCTTCCTCCTTGCGCTCAGCCTAAACGCCGAACTCGGACAGTTTGACCGCGCGTTTCTCGTCCAGTGATCGATAGGCGGCTTCCACGAGGGCCATGGTTTTGAGATTGTCGGCCGCGCTGAGCTCCGGCTCAGCGCCGGTCTTCACCGCATATTGCAATTGCTCCATGACGCCTTTGAAAGCCTGTGGAAACCAGCGCGTCGTCCAGGTCGGGCTCACCCATTTTCCGCCGGTTGCGCGGCAGGAATAGCGAAGCGTGCTCGGACTGCCTTTGGGATAGTCGGGCCAGCCGATCGTGCCGTCCGCAAGGCCCTCGGTCCCCTCCATGCGCCACTTGATGTAGATGTCGCTTTCGAACCCGTCCGCGTTCGGGCCAGTCCACACATCCTCGAGCGACATCGCGATCGCGCCGGACGGAAAGCGCAAAGTGGAGACGCAGACCCCGTCGCGGTGGGCGAATTTGGTGCGCGGATCCGTGCGCGCGGCAGTGTAGATCTCGTCTGGATCGCCAAGCAGAAAACGCAGCACGTCGAGGTGATGCACGCTCATGTTGAGAAGCGTCAGCCGGTCGTAAGCCGCAAGGAACGGTTGCCAATGCGGAATGGCGCGCATCTCGATCGTCGCAAGGACCGGCTCGCCGAGTTCGCGCCGGTCCAGAATCTGTTTTAAGACCCGCATTGACTGGTCGAAGCGCATGTTCTGGTTGACTGACAAGATTTTTCCCGCGGTCTTGGCCTCGGCGATTATGGCCTTTGCGGTCGCAAAATCGAGCGCGAGCGGCTTTTGCGCCAGGATCGCCTTTATGTGCTTCTGACGCAGAGCCTCCCGGATGAGGTCCGGCTGCTGATCGGGCGGATAGGCGATGTCGAGGATCTCTACGTCAGGATCGGCAATCAGCGCGATTGGATCGTCGTGGACTTTCGGGATGCCCCAGCGGTTGGCGACTTCCTCGGCCTTCGATCTCGTGCGCGACGCGATCGCGGCGATCGGGAACCCCGCCTCCGCATAGCTTGCGAGCTGAACGTCCGCCATGATGAAGCCAGCGCCGACCGCACCGATTCGATAGTCTCGACAGCGGATCGGCGGATCGGGGACAAACCCCGGGTGTTCGCCCATCGATAGTTTCCTCCCTGCTGCGATCGCTGGTGGCAGCGCTGCCCCCCGCTCCCTGCATGTCAGACCATGCGCTGGACGGCAAGCCGCGCCTCCGCCTCGGTGCGTCGTGATCTGTGATGAAAACTCGCGGCCTTGCATCATGCGGCCGTGCCAACGAATATCGGCTGCATGAGCTTTCTGGACCAACTGGCGTTCGGACCGAGCGGTGATAAAAGGGCATGGGTCAGGGCCCTTTTGATTGGGCTCGCCGCTCTCGCGTTGGTCGCCGCGCTCCTCTATTACACTGTCTCTGGCGACTATGCGTTCCTGAGGGCTTCCGTCCTGACCGGATCGCCGACCGGGGCTTATCACGCGCTCGGCGATAAGCTTGCGGCGCGCGCGCTCAAGAAGAACGGCCATTTGAAAGTCGTCGCCACCGCCGGGTCGGTCGAAAACATCGCCCGCCTCGTCGGCGAAAACGGGGTGTGCGTCCCGGCGTTCGCTTTCGTGCAGGATGGCGTGCCGGCGCCGGCGGACGCGGGCTTGCGGACCCTCGGGCGCCTGCCGCAGCCGGAATCGCTATTCCTGTTTGCCCGGCGCGGACGCGCGATCAGCACGTTCAATGATCTCAAAGGCGCTTCGATCGGGGTCGGCCCGGAAGGTTCGGGGACGGCCTATCTGATGCAGCAACTCTTGGAGAATTCGGACCTCAGCGGTCTCGGCCTGAAATCATCCAATCACGATCTCGAAGCGCAAGCGGCGCTTGTTCGCGACGGCCAGCTCGATCTCGCCGCCTTCGTCATGAACGAGAACGCGGAGATGGTTCGCACACTGGCGAACAAATACGATCTCGAGATTGTCGCGCCGGCGGATATCGAAGGCCTGGTCGCGCGTGACAAATGGCTGCGCCTCGGGCGAATTCCCGCGGGCTTTTACGACATCGCCAAACCGATCCCCGCGACCGACAAGCTCGTCGCGCAGGTCGACACGCTCGTCATGACCAATTCGTGCGTGCATCGCGCTGAGCGGGTCGCGTTCCTGATGCTGCTTAGCGAAGAGTTCCCCAATTTTGTTCGCGTGAACCCGCCGCCCTCCGCGAAGTCGCAGGACAGCGCGCCCCTGGCTGACGAAGCGCGCGAATTCTTCGCCAGTGGCCAGCCCGAGATGGCGGATAAATATTTCCCCTGGCTCGTGAACCTGATGTCGCCTGCATATTGGATCTATCTGGTGATGGGGGCGACCGTCCTTTTGAACGCGATGGGCGTCTACAGTCGCTTCAGGCTCTGGCGCATCGACGCCAATCGCGCTCTGCTCGAGGTCCGCCTCAAGGCGCTCGCCTATCCCGGTCTGAACGAAGAGCAAATCAAAGCGCGCGCGCATTCCGGCATCACGCGAGACCAGATCAAGGCGCTCCCGCCCGAGCACGTCATCCAGACGCCGCAGGATCGAAAAGCGGCGGAAGAGCTGATCAAGGACTTTGACGTGCTTTATCGCCGCTGCGAGGAGCAGCTCGTCTCGTACTTCACGCCGATGGGGTCGGAGATGTACTATCGATACCAGGAATGGCTGATCGACGAAGCGAAAGCCGTGCTTGCGGCGCTGCTTCGCTCGCCGAGCGATAAGACCGCTTGAGAGCGCGCCGGCCCGCCCGAGGCGCGTCGCAGCCTTTCTCAGGCGGCGGCGGCTTCGGCCGCCACCGGCTCTTCTTCATCGCGATGATGAGCGCCGGGGCAGGTCTTCATCCGCTCGCGCAAGTCCGCGATCAGCCATCGTCCCGCTCGACCCGGCAGGCGCCCGCGCTCATGCACGACGGAGAGGGGCAGCGCAATTTCCTCCTGATTGGCGATCGTGAGCCGCTTCAGGCGGCCGGCGGCGACATGCTCGGAGACCATGTGGCTCGGCATGTTGCACCAGCCGAAGCCGGCGAGCAGGAAATCGAGCCGGGTCGCCAAGTCCGCGAACCGCCAGATGTGACGGCTGAGGATGCCGCCTGACAGGTTCTGGGTGAGGGGCGTGCGGTCGGTCAGCACCAGCTGCACATGCGGGTCGAGCGCTTCGCGCGCGAGCGGCTGGGGCAGGGCGGCAAGCGGATGGTTGGCGGCGACGACCGGCCACATGGCGATACGGGTCATGAATTCGCTGACGAGATCGCACGGGCTTGTGGGCGCGATCGTATAGATCGCGAGTCTGGCGGCGCCGTCGCGGAGCCGCTGCTCCGCTCCCCCGAGAGCCTCGGTGTAGACGGACGCGGGCAGAAGCGGGAAGGCGACGCGCAGCGCTTTCAGGCT